>CAZLTA010000053.1:0-7971 GCA_964562345.1 uncultured Planctomycetia bacterium | reverse complement strand
TGCTTTATCTGCACTATTAATAAGGGCTTTTATTTCTATAGCATCCGATGGATAAGAGGCTATACCATAACTGACCGTTACTTTGAGTAATTTCGTACCGTATAAAAATGGCCTTTTTTTCAAATGTCTATTATTTAATTTGAACAGGATACGAGCATAAATTTTATCTTGGTCAGGGAATATGACTATAAACTCATCTCCGCCGTAACGGAAAACTGTACCTCTATCAACAAATGTAAGCTTCATTGTACTAGTAGCATATTTTAGAACTTCATCTCCAAAAACATGCCCATATTTATCATTAATTTTTTTGAAATTATTTAAATCTATTAGGCCCAGAGTAAACTGCCTGTTTTCATTAATTAATTTATCCAGGTATGGAACAAGCTCTTCTCTTTCAAATAAATCTGTAAGATTATCTCTTTTCATTTTTCAGTTCATATTTAGTGCCTTATTAAAAAACCATAAAAGGATTTTGCCAATCAGGAATAACTTCTTTAAAACGATACTTAATCAAGATAATACTTAACTCCACAAAAACGAATAAAAATGAACCGATAATGATGAACAATTGAGGATATATCACAATCAATATCCCAGCAAGCGTTAACAATATTTCTACAATCATTTCTATTTCCTATTCTTCTTCATTAAAACCCAGAATGGTTTTAATTATACACTACATTTACGAAAAACAGAACTTGAATTATTGGATAAACATGCAGTCGCCGTAAGAGAAAAAACGATATTCCGCTTTTACCGCATGCTGATAGGCAGAAAATAAAAAATCCTTCCCGCAAAAAGCAGAGGCTAAAAACAGCAGGCTGCTGCGAGGCAGATGGAAATTAGTAATTAAAGCATCTACAATGCGGAATTTATACGGCGGATATATAAACAAATCCGTCTCCCCTTTACCCTCTTTGACCCTTGCCCCTTGCCCCTCTATATATGCCTGAGACTCTAAAACCCTGACCGTTGTCGTACCAACAGCAACTATTCTTTTATTTTCCTTCTTTGCCCTGTTTATACTCTCTGCAGCGCCGGGAGACAGAGAAAAATACTCTTTATGCAGCCTTCCGCTTTCCGCATCTGATTCGGATAAAGGTTTAAAAGTCCCGTAGCTGACATCTAAATTAACATCTACAAATTCAACTCCTTCATTTTCCAATACCCGGATAAACTCGGAACTGAAATGAAGCCCTGCCGTAGGCGCCGCAATTGAACCTAGATTTTTAGCATAAACTGTCTGATACCTATCTCTGTCTAAAACCTCAGATTCTCTTTTTATATAGGGAGGCAAAGGCATTTGCCCATACTTCTCCATATATTTTAAAACATTATCGAAACAGAATTCAATCCTGTGAAATTCCTCTTTTCCGCAATACAACGCACGCTTATTGCCAGGCAGCAGAATAAACTCATCTTTTTTAATATGTCCTCTTGTTTTTATTAAAGCAGGCATAGGACAGTTGTCCTGAGGAAGTTTTAAAACAAGTATTTCAACTTTACCGCCGGTAGCTGCCCTTATACCGTATATCCGGGCAGGAATTACTTTGGAAATATTCCTTACAACCACATCATTGGGAGATAAAAAATTACTTATCTGATGAAAAACCCCTTCCGTTATTGTTTTGCTCTTTCTATCTAAAATTAAAAGACGGGAATCCTCCCGTTTAGAAGAAGGATATTTCGCTATCAAATCTTTAGGCAAATCGTAGCTGTAATCCTTCAGATTAAACTTACTCATCCCAGGACAACTTCTTAATTTCCGAGCCCGGATAGTAATATTCCAGGATTTGCCTGAAATTGAAATTCTGCTTTGCCATCCCGTAAGCGCCCCACTGGCAAAGGCCGATGCCATGCCCCCAGCCGTATCCTTTGATATAAAGATAATCTTTAACTTTTTCCAGCAGAAATCTTCTGCTTTTTATACGATTGGCGCCTAAAATACGCCTGAACTCTTTAGAGGGAATGACATATTCTTTCCCGTCAGCAAAAATCTGAATTGTTTTAACATAACCTGTATCATAGCGTTCGCCCACAAGAACAGTATCTATTCTGCCCCAACTGTAACCTGATTTTTTAAAAGCCTGCATAAAATCGCAAATTTTAATTTTCTCCTGCCACCTGTAATGAGGCGAATTCCTGCAAAAATCACAACTTACCCCTTTTAAAGGAGGTATATCTATATTCCACAAATGCGCTGCGTTATCAGTATGCCCCCCGCATACAGAATGATAAAACGCAGGAAGCACTTTCCCTTTATAAAATAAAACAAAGCCTTCTGTTTTCTTAACAGCTCTTTTAATACGCCAGCGTTCGCCTCGTTTTCCTCCATAGACCTGGGACGAAACATCAGCAGTCACATCATAATCTTTGTTTATATTACTTCCTTTCATATAAAGAGCATACGTCCTGGCCGCAACAGCCTGGGCTTTTAACGCCTCCATAGGCCACCAATGGGCAACTTCATACTGCAGAACACCTTTTAAATAATCCTCCAAAGGAACAATATTTATTACCGTAAATTTGCCCCCATCAAGAAGAAACCTGATTTTGCCCCTGTAAGGCCTGGAATTTATGTAAATAGCTCCGTCTCTACTGGCTTCTATCTCAACACCAAAAACATTATAAAACGTTCCTGCTAAGTTTATCTGATTGGAACTGATACGAACCTCAGCAGACATATTTTTGCCTTTTGCCAGTTCCTGTTCAGTACGGGGGAGTTTAATCTGGTAATATCCTTTGACCTTAATACTGCACTTATCCTCTTTCCTTAAAATAGCAACCCGCAATGAATCACCTTTAGAAAAAGAATAATCCGCTGAAACAAAAAGTACTAAAGCAGTAAGTGCTAATATTTTTTTCATCTGCGCAGAATAAAATTTAAAACCAAAGTTAAAACAATGCTTAAGATTATAGATGTGGTAATGGGGAAATAAAAAGTAAAATTATTTCTCTTTATCAGAATATCTCCCGGCAATTTTCCCAGATAGGGAATTTTACCAAAGAATAAAAGTAAAAACCCTACCAGGAATGTAATAATGCCCAGAAGAATTAGTATCTTAGCCAAATAATTGAAAGAATTCATAACATTTAATTTATTTTAACTTTATGGAAAGATTAACAAATTCTAAAATTCATAACTTATGATAAAGGGACAAAGGGCAAGGGTCAAGGAACAAATAATTAAGTATTGTGTCCCTAGATTTCGATATTTAGTACAAAAATAAAACTCCGCCTTAGAGACGGAGTTTTTCTAAATGCTTTATTCTATTTGCCTCTCATCCAAGCTCTTAACACGTATATCTTTTATTATACTACTATTTCGGTTATTCGGGGTTACAGGACGATAGGCTAAGATGGCATTCCCAGTCGCTTTATCTATCTGAATGCCGAAGAAACCGTTGTCGTAAGCAGGAGAAGGTAGAAGCCATGCTCCACCTGGTGTAAGTCCTATCGCTATTGATAAAACGTCACCCTTCAAACTAATCTTAGGCTCAGAAATTATGGCTTTTCCTGTTTCTACATCTTTAATAAACTGACTAATCAATGGACTTTGCCCCTCTAATTGGTTTAAAAGATTCAACACAGAGCTTGAAGAATCAGGAATTTCACTAAGTTCAACCCCCTGAAGTACTTCATGAGAAACTCCCATTAATACATTCAATTTTTCTATTATCTCATCACTACTACGATAACGACAAATCAAAGCAGCTGTAGATGGTGTTTGGAAAATTTCTTCCCGGAGAGCAGCCATCTTCTCTTGTAACTCTGGTGAAATTGAAAAATCAAAAAGAGGCTTATCTCCCACAACAAACCCAGTCATAATACCTTCAAATTCATCCACCCCTTGAGCAAAGTCATTATTAGTAGATGTCACATCCATGTTTAAACCTGCCCCATCTTGAGTATCACCTATAGAAACCGCATTTGCTGAAATAGCACCAACCAAACTTACTGCCAAAACAACTACGCCTAATACTGCTAACTTCTTCATCTTTACACCTCCTGTTTTGTTTTTTACTTTTTCTTTCATCCCACATCCCTTCATCTATGTCAAACCCTCTCCTAAATTCCGTTATGTAGTATTTATAACACATAATTTCGTGTTGTCAAATTACTTTCTAATTTTTTTTAAATTGCATGTTTTCAACTTTATACTTTTTACTTTTTACTTTCTCATATCTCTCCAGCTCGCTGAACAAGCATCCGCAGTAATTCTGACGGTAAAGGCCGAGTTCTTTGGATTTTTTATTTCCTTGAGAATAAAACTTTCTGAAATTACGATATATAAATTCCACACCGTATTTTAAAGCCGCGTCTACACCTATCTCTTTCAGCTTTTCCTGACTCTGATATGGACTGACTAAAAGCGTTGATGTGAAAGCAGAAATATTATTCTCTCTGGCGAATCGGGCTGTTCTTTCAAGCCGCAGTTTCCAGCAGGAAAAACATCTTTGGGGAGCTTCGATTTCACCTGCGATACTGTTGAAATAATCTCTGGGGTTATAATCTATGTAATAGACTTTTATTTCGGGATGCTCTTGGGGAATGTATCCTTTTAAACAATCTTCCCGGCGCTTGAATTCATCTAAAGGATGGATATTAGGATTATAAGATAAACCTGTTATCTTATCAAAACCAGTATCTTTTAACTCGCGTATAACTTCAATAGCACAAGGCGCACAGCATATATGCAGCAATACTTCCATATAACTAAAATTTCAACTCCTTCTGTTTGCTGTCCGGATACGGAAGCCCCATATGTTTATAAGCTAAATCCGTAGCTTCTCTTCCCTTCCTGGTCCTTTTTATAAACCCGGCTTTTAACAGATACGGCTCTATAACATCTATTATGGTATCCGCCTCTTCATTTAAACTTGCCACAAGAGCATCTATCCCGACAGGACCGCCTTTATACTGATTTATAATAGTATCTAAAACTTTCCTGTCCATATGGTCCAGCCCCACCATATCTATGCTTTCCTTCTCCAGCGCCTTCTGAACATTTTCTTGAGTTATCCTGCCGTCGGATTTAACCTGGGCATAGTCACGCACACGGCGCAAGAGCCGGTTGGCAATCCTGGGAGTACCGCGGGAACATTTTGCAATTTTTAAAGCCGCCCCTTTTTCAATATCAATCTCCAGCAATTTTGCTGAACGGGTAACTATTGCACTTAATTCCTCGGGTGTATAAAAATCCAGATGATAGTAGATACCGAACCTTGCCCTTAAAGGAGCAGATAATAACCCCGAGCGTGTCGTCGCCCCTACAAGAGTAAAGCGTTTAAGATGAAATTGGATTGTCCTGGCATAGGGACCTTTATCAATTATAAAATCAATTTTAAAATTCTCCATAGCAGAATACAAAAATTCTTCAACTACTTTGGGGAGGCGGTGTATTTCATCAATAAATAAAACATCTCCTTCAGATAAGTTTGTAAGTATCCCCACCAAGTCCCCTGCTCTGTCTATACCGGGGCCTGAAGTTGTTATAACACTGGCATTCATCTCATGAGCTATGATATGAGCTAAAGTAGTTTTACCCAGGCCCTGGGGGCCCGAAAACAAAATATGCTCTAAAGGCTCCTTCCTTTTCCTTGCGGCTTCAATCGCAATTTGTAACCCTTCCTCAACCCTTTTCTGGCCTATAAACTCACCCAGAGTTACGGGGCGTAAAGAGAGATTAAGAATCAGCTCTTCATCCTGAATATTATCTGGTTTATCCGGTTCCATTCTGAGAAATTTTCACTTTATAGATTTCATTTAAAATATCTTCTGCCTCTTTTGCATCCGGTTTTCTAAGAAGAGCTTTTTGAATCATCTCCTCCGCCTCTTTCCTTTTATACTGCAGCTGGAGAAGTATTTCCAGAGCCTCTTCCTCAATTCCGGAAGGCAGTTTGACAGTCTTCTTCTCACCCTCCTGAACCAAGGCATATCTGGCTACTTTACTCTGCAGCCTGGCAATGATCAATCTCGCCTTCTGAAGGCCTATACCGGGAAGAGAACTTAAAAACTTATCATCCCCTCTGTCAATGGCAACCGCAACCTGAGATACAGGGTATTTCAAAACCTTTATTGCCACCTTTACACCGATCCCGGAAACTTTCATAAGCTGCTCGAAGAATTCTCTCTCGATTTCATTTCTGAAACCCACTAAAACAGGCACCATCCTGTTGCCTTCTGTCTGATAGAAATGAGTCGTTATAAGCACAACTTCTTCATCTTTTGCAAAAGACTGCAATACCGAATCGGGGACCAAAACTTCATAGCTGATATTGCCTGCATTTAAAATGATTGAGTTTTTCAGGATTTCTTCGATTCTGCCTTTCAGTCTTGAAATCATGTAACTAAAACACGCTTTTGGTTAGTGAAAATATAAGCCAAAGCAGCAGCAAGAGCATCTGACTCATGAAGGTTGGATGCACCTTCTATATTAAAGGTACCTGCAATCATTTTTGCAACCTGATCTTTGGTGGCATTACCCCGGCCTACCAGCGCTTTCTTTATCTTGGTCGCAGTTAAGTTGCTCAATTTAATTCCTGCCTGAGATACCGCAAGTTCTACTACTCCTTTTACATGGCCCATTTTTAACCCGCTCATAGGGTAAGCTGAATTTGAATATATATCTTCAACTACAACCGCATCAGGCTTAACGTTAGATATCAGCTTTTTCAATTTAGAATAAATATGCTTAAGCCTTTCTTCCTGCGACTGAGCGGATTTAGAAAAAACAGTCCCTATTTTAATAAGAGTTAAATTCTCCTGGATTTTAGAAGGTAAAGAATTTTGGTTTAACTCCACGCAGGCAAAACCGGTAGCATCTAAACCGGGGTCAATTCCCAGTATCTTCATTCGCCGCCTGTTCTATAATTTCATCAGGAATATCAAAGTTGGCGTAAACCTGCTGCACATCGTCATTAGACTGCAGTAAATCCATCAAAGAAAGAACCTGTTTTGCTTCCTGACCGTTTAATTTGATATGATTCGAAGGCAGCATTGTAATCTCGCTGGATGAAAGAGGTATTTTTTTATCTGAAAGCGCATTTTTAACAGCTTCAAAGTTTCCGGGGTCAATAACTATTTCATAAATATCCCCTTCGGTTTTCATATCTTCAGCCCCGGATTCTATCACCATGGTTAAAAGAGTATCTTCATCAATAGCATCTTTAGCTACAGTTATCAATCCTTTTCTGCTGAACATCCAGCTTACAGAACCCGCCCCCGCCATATTACCGCCTTTTTTAGCAAAAATACTTCTCACTTCTGAAGTAGCTCTGTTTTTGTTATCAGTCAGCGCCTCAACCAAAACCGCTACACCGCCAGGACCGTATCCTTCATAAACAACATGCTCATAACTGACACCGGGCAGCTCTCCAGTTCCCCTTTTAATTGCCCTGTCCACATTATCTCTGGGCATATTAGCATCTCTTGCCTTTTCTACCAGATGTCTTAAACTAGCATTGGCATTAATATCCCCGCCGCCTTCTTTTGCGACAACAGCTATTTCCTTGGCAAGTCTGCTAAAGAGCTTCCCTTTTTTTAAATCCGCAGCTCCCTTACGATATTTAATATTTGCCCATTTAGAATGTCCAGACATATTCTCTCCTTACTTTAAATTATATCAATCAAAGACATTTTAAGCAATCACTCTTATTCTTCTTTCTTAGCTGCTTGAGCCTGCTGAATTATCTTTTCTGCAATTCTCTGCGGCACTATCTCGTAATGAGAAAATCTTACAGTGTAATAACCACGGCCGCCCGTTATAGAGCGTAGTTCTGAACCATATTTAAACATTTCAGCTAAAGGCACCTGGGCTTTGATTGTTTCCATCCCGCCCTTAGCTTCGACTCCGGCAATACGGCCTCGTTTTGAATTAACAGCACCGCTGACCTGCCCCATATATTCACCCGGAATCATGACTTCAACATCCACAATAGGCTCCAGAAGCACCATCCCTGCGCCAAC
>CAZLTA010000052.1:0-8055 GCA_964562345.1 uncultured Planctomycetia bacterium | reverse complement strand
ACTTGATTCGAGAAATAGATAACAAAAATTTAATCGTTGATTTTATTCAGCTTTCAAGTTATAGAGGAACATCATCTTCGGGCAAAGTTGAAATGCTTATGGGCGAAGTTGATAAATATAAAGGTAAAGATATTGATTATATAGGGCCTTTTCAGATTGTAGAGGTTGATCCAAATTATGAGTATATTTTTGGTGGCTGGATGAAAATTAAAAATTTCCAAAAGCTTGCACACTTTGAGATACAGGAAATACCATTAAAAAATAATAGTCTAACATTTGCTTTAGGTGGGTTAGAGGGAAGCAGTAAATGGAATTTTTTCTGTTCTCGCTTTAAGCCCTCCAAGAATTGTAAAAGGGTTAAATTTATTGCTGGTCGGATACCCACTTATCTTCATGGAGAAGTTTGGATAGATAATGTGTTTATGTATAAATTAAAACCGCACATTACTTTTTTAGATTATAATTTTTAAAATGTACGAAGGAATTGCTCAACATATATTGCCATGGTTAGAAGGAAAATGGGCTCCTCCTTTCAGGATTCATATTTTCCCAACCGATAGGTGTAATTTAAGATGTCGATCTTGTTGGAGATGGAAAGTTACAAAAGATGGTAGGATTAGCTGGGTTCAAAATGAATTATCAGATCAGAAATTGTTACTCCTTATTGAAGAAGGAGCAGAACTGGGGGTTAAAGAATGGGAGTTAAGTGGTGGAGGAGAACCGTTGGTTCGTAATGAAATTACATTGAAAATGATGGAAAAAATAAAAAAATTAGGTATGCGTGGAGATATTACTACGAATGCTACATTGTTTACTCCAGAAATAATTAAATATCTAATTGAAATAAAGTGGGATCATATGATTGTAAGTTTAGATGGTCCTAATTCAGAAATTAATGATTATTTAAGGCCTCCTTCAGGGACATTTGAAAAAATCATTCGTACTTTAGAATCGCTTAGAATACAGAAAAAGCGTCTTAATCGAGAAAATCCAGTTTTAGCAATACAATGTGTTCTCTCTAAAGTTAATATTGATCACATAATTCCTATGGTGAAATTAGCAATTCATTATGGTATTAAAGATTTGGTTTTTGAGCCTATAAAATATTTTTCTGAACGATGCAAGGATCTACTATTGCAAAATGAGGATTATACCAAGTTAGAAAGATATATTAGAGAAGCTGCACATATAGCTACAGAAAATGGTTTATTTACAAACTTAGAAAGCTTTTTGACTCAGCCCGAATTAGTAACAAAAGTTGGTGAGATGGATCATTTTTTACAAAATAAATATAAGACAAATGGTCAATTAGTAACTAATCCCTTTTTAAATGTTCCCTGTTATGAACCGTGGTATCGCATGTTAATAAGTCCAATTGGTGATACTGCCCCTTGTTGTTTAGCAGAATACTCTCAACAAGATAATATGAAAACCAAATCATTATTAGAAATTTGGTTGGGGGATAATTTCCAAAATTTTAGAGAAAAGATATTCACTAAAAACCTGCCTCCTTCTTGTAAACAGTGTCATGCTGGTCTTATTAATCATTCGAACTATATAAGGTCTGAACTCCTGAAAATTTTAGAAAGTCAAACACAAGATACTGAATTTACTCCGATAGAAAAAATACAGGTCAGAGGAAGTTGTAGAAAAGAGCTGAATATCTGTATTGTTTCACGTGAATACCCGTCAGAAACTGATTGGGGTGGAATTGGAAAATATACCTATCTAACAGCAACCGGACTTGCGAAAATGGGGTATAGGGTGCATGTCATTTCCCAGACACTTAAGGAAGAAGAATACGAACAGCAACTGGAAGGTGTTTGGGTGCACCGGATTAAACACCCTAATATTTTTAATTTCAGGTATCCATTTGAAGAATTTGCAAGAAGGATTGAGTATTCCTGGCGGGTATATAAGAAGATACTTGAGTTAATTGATAAATATGGCATTCAGATTGTAGAAGGCCCGAATTTTTCCGCTGAGTGTTTGATCTACTCTTTATTAAAAAAAACACCACTTGTGACTAGAATCCATACTCCTTATGAAGAAGTGGTTAAAAACTTTGGTTGGAAGATGACGCTGGATAGAAAACTGAGTTGCATGCTTGAAGATGAGTTAATAAAGCGAAGCGATAGGGTTATATGTTCGACTCATATTTATGCAGAAAAAATAAGCAGAGAACATACAATTGGAGAAGTCAAGGTTATTCCGTTAGGAATCGTTATGCCCCAGGGGAATAACGCGTTATTTAAAATGCGGGAACAAAATCGTAAATTGAATATTCTTTTTGTAGGCAGGCTTGAAAAAAGGAAAGGAATACATGTTTTAATGCAGGCGATTCCAGAAGTGCTTCAGGAAATTCCTGATGCAGAATTTACAATTATAGGCAGAGATTCATTCTTTAAAGATGATGAGATATCGTTTGAAAGCTCGAAAGGTAAAAACTTTAAAACCGAATTCTGGGATACTTTGCCGGATTACGTAAAGGGGAAGGTTCATCTGTTAGGCAGGGTGGAGGATGGAGAGCTTGAAAAATATTATAAGAATTGCGATTTATTTGTTGCTCCGTCATTACATGAAACTTTTGGCTATGTTTACTTAGAAGCAATGTCTTATGGCAAACCGGTAATTGGTTGCAGTGTCGGAGGGGTGCCGGAGGTGATAAAAGATGGTGAGACGGGCATATTAGTTGAACCTTCCGATTCCGAAAAATTAGCCCAGGCGATGATAAATGTATTGAAATTTCGTTCCACAAGAATCAAGATGGGTATACAGGCTAGAAATTATGTAGCTAGAAATTTTTCTTTACAGAGATTAGTGGAACGGACTGAGAGATTGTACAAAAATGTTTTAAGTAGTACTTCTGTGCAAAGCTGCAAAGCAGAGAATAAAAGAACGAGAAAAGTTTTAGTTACAGATATCATAGGTTAGAATAGATAGTAAAGGAGTATAAATAGGGTTGGGTTTATTTTAAACATATTTTAGTATGAATAGAAATTTCCTTGATTCTAAAAAAAATAGTTTTTCTAAATCGGTTTTTAAAATTTGTAGCCTTCATTATTCTTGTAATTTCGCTCCTTTATCTTGTAAACAATTTTACTGCTCAAAAAAATAATTTAGTAAATCTCGATGTAAAGTTTCAGTTGTCATTTGTATCGATGGCGAGTATTTTATTTTTATTAACACATTTTATATATATTTTATTGTGGAAAAAAATATTGAAGTTATTGGGAGATAACATATCTTTTAGCGGGGCGGCTTCGGCTTACTTTTATACATTACCATTTAAATATATTCCTGGAAAGATATGGTTACCAATGAGTAGAATCGGTTATCTACATAATAACCACTATGATAAAAGAAATGTAGCTGCGAGTTTAATATTAGATGCAAGTTTCAAATTCTTTTCAGGGTGTATTATAGTATCATCTTGTTATTTTATTTTTTCAAAGTGGAATATCAGAGATTCCAGTTTATTAAATATATCTACGACTATCGTTATAATTTTTACACTTGCATTGCTTATTGGTTATTTAGGCATGTTTCTTTACAACAAAAAAATAGGATTTATTGATATTATTTTAAAAAGTCACAATAGAATTTTTTTTGCTCCCAGGATATTTTTTCTCTTATGGCTTTATATTCTTTAAATATTTGTTTAGAGGGATTGTCTTTCTTTTTATTAACAAATGCTGTTATTCATATTTCTAATTTTCCATTATTTATTTAGGTTAAGGCAATCACTAAGAGTGTTTTTTCCATAGTTTCAATTAATCATATTGGACCTACGGAATCTTTATATATCTTCTTATTCAATAAAGTACTCAAGCCTCCTTATCATTTAATAATTCCCATTTTATATAGAGTGTGGAAATTGTTTCTTGAATTTTCTTTATTTATAATTGTTTGTGGTTATAAATTTCTATCCAAAAGAAAAAACAAATTTTTGTATAACCAGAACTGAGTTGCAAAAAAATATATTAAATAATTCCCTTATCGCTATATTTTGTTTTTTAGTTAATGTAGTTCTTTTTCTACAAACGCCTCAAGCTATTGCTAAAGAATCATTCCAAATTTGTTACACAGATCTCATCAAGACTTATAAAGAATTTGTCACCGTAGAAAACAATGTATTTGAAAAGTTAGTTTTTACTCCATCTGATTTTCAGTTTAAGAAAGGAACTCGTTTAAAACTTATTTTAGAAGACCAATTTGGGAGAAAATGGATATTTAAACCTGGGAATGTTGAACAACGTTCAATGGTGGTATATCGCCTGTTTATGCTTTTTGGACTTGAATCGCCAGAAACGCATATTGTTTCTTTTATTATCAATGGTAAACAAATTTCTGGAAGTATGCAAATGTTCATCACTCATAAAGGCACTTTAGACCAAGTTGCTCCAAATAGTCTTTCTAAGGAAGCTCTGTCCTATTTGCTTAAGGAACATGTGCTCACCTGGCTTATTGCTAATTACGATGCACAACCGGTAAATTTTCTTGTAATATCTTCTGCTGAGAAAGGTAAGATTAATAAGATTGTCCGTGTCGACTACGACAGTTCATTTTTGCTTTTAGGACAGGATAATTTAGAAATTGACTACATTTCTCCCTGGCAAAATAACCCTTATAAAAGTTACTATACGATATTGTGGAAATCATTTATTGCTAAAGATATCTTTTTGGATTTAAAGAACAACTATAGATTTGTTTTGTTCGTTTCGTATTTTCCCAATGATTTTTTTGAAGAGTTGATTTCTCCGGCCTTCGTTAATAATAATTTAAAACATGTACTTTTCGCTCGGAAGCACAACATGGTTTCTGATTTCGAAAATTTTTATAGTGAAGTTCTTAAAATGAAGGGAGAAATATTTGAAGAGCCTGAAGAATTAAATTGTCAAATTCTTAATTTTAAAATTTGTAGAAAACTTAAGAAACAAATTACTCGACTACGGAAAATGTTATTTCAATTACAGAAAGGAGATGTAGAGCAGAAAGAAATCAGAGTCAAAGTTTCTGTCGACGGATTTGAAATTTTGAAAGAGGTGTATCAATATTATTGGTTAAAGTGGCAATGGGTGAAATATCACTCAGAAGATAAGGATAAATCATTAGTAGAAATGTGTTATGAAGCATTAGAGAAGTTAGAAGAATTAAAATCTTTTACTTCCAGTGAATATGAAAAATTAGCCATTATGGAGTATATAAATGAAATTGAAAAGATAAAATCTGGTAAAAAGCCTTCCTATATATTCTATGAAATAAACAAAGTGAATGGAAGTATTGTAATCGAAGAATAATTTATGATGACCTTTCACAAAGAGAACAGCACGCATAAAGGTTTAGCCATCCGCCGTTGTAGAAAGACAACAGCGGCTCTAAGGACAGAGGTGCCCAGGCTCGGGCATTTAAATCATCATATCTGGAGCATGGATTTTATGAAGGATAACCTCTCAGGCGGACGCAGTTAAAGCTACGGAGGGCATATTAGTTATGTAGTATTATCGAAGATGGGAGCAAAATAACAGTTGCTAAAAGGATCTCTCTTGAAGGATGTAAAATTTACCCAGCGAGAAATCTTCTACCAATGGAACTTTTTAAGTCTGACTTGATTAGTTCCATAACTTAAGGAGAGAATCCTTATGGATAAGCTAACCCGCGTCTTTTAGTCTCCATTAATACTGTTGCCTATCTTTTCAAATAATACGAGGGGGCATATTAATTAATAATAGATTCCCCGATTCTTAATGGTACAATAGATGAGGTAATATCAAAATGGCAATTAGGATGATAAAACTGATTCTTAACCGTATTTTTTGCATTTTTAACTTCCGCCAGCTCCTTGTGCATTTAGCCAATAAGGATTTAAAAATCCGTTATAAATATTCTCTTCTAGGATTTTCATGGATGATATTTATTCCTTTGTGTATGGCAATAATATTTAAGATTGTCTTCTCTGTAATTGTCAGGATTTCAACACCGGAGTATCCGTTTTTTATATTTTTAATGACCGGAATATTTCCCTGGAGTTACTTGAGTAACACCCTGTTTAGTACGACAAACTGTTTGGTAGATAATAGTAATTTCATAAAAAAAGTATATTTTCCAAGAGAGATTATCCCTCTATCAATACTTGTTAATAATCTTATCAGTTTTATCTTGATGATTGTAGTTGCCTTAGTGTTTATTTTTTTATCTAAAGTGGAAATCAGTAAATATATAATTTTCCTTCCGCTGGTTATATTCTGCCAGACAATTTTTATGGTTGGGTTGATTCTTATATTTTCAAGCTTGCAGGTATTATACAGGGATATAAAATATCTGGTTGAAATACTACTGTTATTCTGGTTTTATTTAACTCCCGTATTTTATTCGCTTACTTTAGTCAAGCAGGTATCTAATCAATTTTTCAATATCTATATGTTTAATCCCTTAACTTGTTTAATAACACTATATAGAATAACTCTTATACGCAATTATACTGCTACATTACCGCCGGATTTAAATGTATCGTATGTTGCGATATATAGCAGTTTTATAAGTTTTTTATTTTTTGTTTTGGGTTTAATTGTATTTTCTAAAAATGATAGGAGATTGAGTGATTATGTTTAAATATACGTCATAGGTTTTGGTTGCATTAGTTAGAAACTGTTAAAAATTTGTGTATGTATAATGGATAGATTAATTGATAAAATTGTTTTAATCTTTATCACTTTATTTATTATCTGGGTTTCATTTTTTTCAGAACTTCTCCCCGCTCATTATAAATTTTTATTTTTTTATCTACTCTCTATATTTTTGGTATTTGGATTTGTCAGTCGAAGACAGCTATTGGGTAATATATTCAGTAAGGAAAACGTTTTCTTCTGGATATATATCCTTGCAATAGGAATAATGTATATTCTAAGTTGCTGTTCTGATTCAGGAATTCAACGGGATATTTCTTTTTTTAAACTTATAATTGTTGCAGTCCCCCTGTATTTGTTTGCCAGATATTTCCTGAACGCTAAGAATATAAAATATTTATTGTTTATCTGGGTTGGGGCTTGTGTGCTTGTTTCGTTTATAGGATTGTTGGAATTTATTCTGGGCCATAATTTTATATATGAAAATTTTGTCAAAAATTATTTCTATAAAAGGTATATTTTTACTCATAGGATGATGGCTACATTTGTGCATCCCAATATACTTGGAGCGTATTTATTAGTTTCTCTTTCGATTAGTAGCTGCCTAAAAAAAACGCCTCTTAGAAAGTTTTTCTATCCTGTTTTCATTCTAATTTTAATTTCTATTCTACTTACTTTTTCCAGAGGAACCTGGCTGGCTTTATTGGCCGTAACTTTTATTTACTCGCTGTCTAAAAAGAGAGTTAAGATTATTTCTCTTTTGATTATTTTGTTTTTAAGTTTTTTAGTTTTTTCGGAGTTTGTGCCTCGAAAAACTGTTTTTTCTACTGAACTACACCGCCGTTTTGGTATCCGCAATTTTTTAAATTATTTTTCAGACAGCCACCGTACACATAATTATCTGGCAGGGCTAAGAATGTTTAAAGCCCATCCCATAACAGGTGTAGGATGGGGTGCTTTTAGGTCCAAGCTGAATGAATATTCAAACTTAAGTTTATATTACGAAATTAAAGTATCTGACAGTGTATATTTGATGCATATTGCCGAAACAGGCTTTATTGGGTCTATCCCATTTTTGGTGCTGTTGTTTTTAACGCTTCGCAAAAGAAAGAATAATTTTACTCCTCTAACATTTTCTTTTACAGGGCTTCTCTTAAACTTTTTTACTTTTGACGGGTTTTTATGGATTTCTACACTTTCACTCTTTTGGTTTTTGATGGGCGTGTTGAATAATAAAAGTATAGAGAATTTCTAACAAAAATAACAAAAAATTGAAATCCAAAATTGATTTTTTAACCATTGCGGATATAGTGTTAGATTCCGGTAATAAAATCAAAGCGAAAACTGTAGGAGCAAGTATGTATCCGCTGATTAGAAATGGTGATATTGCTGCTATAAAGTCTGTAAGTTGCGAAGAACTGAATACCGG
>CAZLTA010000051.1:0-8135 GCA_964562345.1 uncultured Planctomycetia bacterium | reverse complement strand
CGATTGAAAGCATAAATTTGCCTTGCGGTGTCGGATCAAACCAAAAAGTCGGGAATTTTAGCTCTTTAATAATTCCAGTATCCACAAGATAAATGATTTGTCCGCCATCAACGGAATTGCGAGCTAATCTGTCGGGGTGCCATGCTAAAATTCCCGTTGCTTCGCCTGCTTCAATTCTTTTCAACATTTCAGCGAAGACAGGCCGTCCGGGCTTTTTCGCAGTTTGCTTTTCTACCAAAATATCAACAACATCAATGTTTTCTTTTCTCGCAAGCTCTCGCAATTCAGCCAGTTGGTCGGCAATACTGCGAATTTGCCTGTCTTCGCTGTCCGTTGACTTGCGGGCGTAGATAAAAAACTTTTTGGTTTGATTTTCGTTTGTCATATTATTGGGCAGTCAAAATTAAATTATCGCTTTGCCTTTCGCTTTTGGCGAAAGAAAAAAGATTGGTTAATAAATTTTTCAAATTTATGTTTGCCTTCGGCAAACCGAACTTCCGTTTGAGCGGGCAGAAATTGTTTTGCGATTTCAAAAATCCGTATAAAATCGTGGTAAATGCCGAGCCCGAGCGGAGCGAGGGTGAGGCAACAACCCTCAAAAACGCTGAAATTGAAAATTGGCGGAGGGGGGGAGATTTGAACTCCCGGTCCCGCTTTAGGCAGAACACCTCATTTCGAGTGAGGCCCGTTCGTCCGCTTTGGTACCCCTCCATATAAATTACTCATAACAGACCAGCAGCCGGGGAAAATATTGAAATAACTTCTAATCTTCTTCCTTCGCCAGGCTCTTTTCAATTCCTTTATAACACTACCGGCCGCTTCTTTCCCCCGTTCAATACAAAATAAACCTTTTGAAAATAATGCCCAGCTTAAATCCTGCAAATCCGGACTGATTACAAAATCTGCTCTTCCCACATTATAAGTATTAAGCCAGTGAGACATAATATGATTCACCCACAGAGTCATATCAATACCGTCATTTAAATCTCTGCTGTATTTAAAAGATTCCACATTAACACCCAAAACAAAATTGGATTTAAATATTTCAGCCTCATGCACCGGTAATTTACTTATTATTCCTCCGTCAACTAAAAATCTGCCGTCCAACTTCTGAGGGGGGGAACACCGGGTATTGAAGACAACGCCAAAACAGCATTAAGCAGATTTCCTTCTTTTAGAATAATCCTCTTCCCGCTAAATATATCCGCAGCAACACAGGCAAAAGGCAGTTTCAAATCGGAAAAATCCGCATCTTCCGGAATCAGCAGTTTAATCACATTTCGAATCTTCTCTGCTTCAAAAATCCATTTATTTCTCAATATGGTAAAACTCCTTATCATTTCGCTGAATCTATTTAAAATAGTCCTGTCTTCGGAACCGGAACTCTGGATGAAAAAGTCTTCAATCTCTTTAATCTCTTCCATTTTAATTGCAGAACTTACAAATTTCTCCAGCTTCCCTAAATTTTTATATAAAGCAAAACCTGCCCCTATTATCGCCCCAATACTGGTTCCAACAATAGCATCAATCGGAAAATTTTCTTTTTCAAGAACTTTTAAAACCCCAACGTGAGCAAAACCTCTAACCCCTCCCCCGCCTAATGCAAGAGTTGTTTTAAATTTCATATCAGCTTTCAACAGTCAACAACTTTTTAACTTCATGAGGTATTGAGATGGGTTTAAAATCTTTATTCACACAGACCCAGGTAGTATGTGCCTGAATAAGAACAGATGAACCTCGGAGTATCTGCTGGTAAAATTTAAGAGCAGACCTTCTTACACCACTAATATCTGCAGTTACCTGCACAATATCCCCATAACGCGCAGAAGCTTTATAGTCAATTTCAACTCTAGCTACCACAAAATATATGCCATTTTCGCCTAATTGTTTTAAATTTATACCTTTTTTAATACAGTACTCTGTCCGAGCTTCTTCCAAGTGTTTAAGATAATTGGCATAGTAAACCACACCTCCACAGTCGGTGTCGTGATAATAAATTCTCTTCTCTATAAAAAACTTATCCATGTTGGTATTTTAAACAATTTTTACCTCAAACTCAATTCATTTTATCGTTGACAGAAGAAAATGAACTTTCTAGAATGAAAATAAATCTATACTATGAGGAGGTAGCATTATGGTTAGAAGCTTTTTATATCTTGCAGCAGCCGTATTTTTTCTTTCCAGTTGTTCTTGGATGCCAGGAAGAGGAGACCAAGGTACAGGAGAACTTTGGGGTAACGAAGGCTATATATTCAAAGGGAACGGAGAGAAAAAAACAGAGGATATATCCAAAATAAGAGAGGAAACAGCAAAACTTAAAGAAAAACTGGAAGCAGAGCGTAAAGATAGAGAAGAAGCGGAACGTAAAGCTAAACTGGGAACAGAACGCCAGGCTAAGCTGGAAGCAGACAGGAAAGCCAAAGAAGAAGCAGAACGTCAGGCTAAACTGGAAGCAGATAGAAAAGCTAGGGAAGAAGCAGAACGCGCACGTAAAAGAGCAGAATTAGAATCGAAACAGATAAAGGAAAACACTTGCCCGGATGTAACACCTCCTGTTTTAATTGCAGATTTTAACTCCGGGGAAAAACCAAATAACTTAGGCGGTGACTTTGGAGCCTGGGATAGAGACCCCAACGACTACACTCAGACTGCAACAGAGAGCTTCATATCCGATATCAAATGCGGCACAAAGAAGGGTTTTCATTACAGATTTACTATGATGTTGATTCCCCCATCTCTGCTTATAACGGATTCTGGATGAAATTGAACAACTTAGACGCCTCTTGTTATAAAACCTTGAGCTTCTATGTAAAAGGAGATGAAGAAAGAGGATTTACTAAAATATTTAAAATAGAATTAAAAAATGCAAAAAGAGAAGTCGGTGCATTCTATGTTAAAAATGCATCCGACAAATGGCAGGAAATTGTCGTACCTCTTAACGAATTTAGAGGATTGAGCGACCTGTCAAGTTTAAGAGAATTTACTATTGTATTTGAAGACAGATTGGCGACTAAAAAAGAAGGGGCTATATATATCGACGATGTTTATTTAAAATAATAAAACGGATATTAAACTACCATCTTCTTTTTCTGAAAGACAAGGCCTTAAAACGCAAAAATCCAAGTATTCCGATACCTAAATAAGCCCAGATAGTAAACCAGAATCCCGGTTCGATTTTAATCTTCAAAACAACATTTCTTAAATCGGCAGTTTCTATTTTATAAAAAGCGAACAAGAAAATCCCAAATCCTATAACTGCATAGATAAGATTTATAAACTTACTATTGCTGAAGCGGCCTGTGAGAAGAAAAATAAACCACGCTAAAATCGGAACAAACCATACAAACCAGACTTTTTTATCCACATCCTGCATAGAAGGTTTAAATATTTTTACTACGCTTACGATAAGGCACGCATCGCAGCTGTTCGCAGCAATCGGGATTTTAAAACCGCTTATTTCTGTGAAAGCACTGCCGGCTCCAGGCGTCAGGACTGCTGCAACTTTTCCGACCGGCTGCGTGTTTACACTCACCCAGGGCAGGAAAAAAGAAACAATAACAGAAGCTGAGAAAATAAACATCGCAAATTTATAAAGTTTATCTGCCATTTGTCTATCAAGTGCTGGTTTTGTTTACATACAGTGTCTGGGTCGGATATGCAAATTCAATGCCTTTCTTTTCAAACTCTTCATATAAATCAAAATTGATTCTTTGCTGAGTATCCATATACTTATTGTAATCACTGCTGATAACATAATAAACCACTTCAAAAATAAGGCTGAAATCCCCGTAAGAGGAAAAATGCGCCCTGTCAAAGACAGTATTATCAATGTTTTTGATAATACTCTCAACCATTCCAGGAATCTCTTTTAATTTAGCCAGAGGGGTTTGATAAACAACTCCAAATTTAAAAGCAACCCTCCTTTTATCCATCCTTTTATAGTTACGGACACGGGAATCAGTAAGGTCTGTATTGGAAAAAACAACCTGCTCGCCGCTTAAGCTTCTAATCCGGGTCGTTTTAGCCCCGATATATTCTACTGTCCCCAGATAATCTCCTACGATAATAAAATCACCTACCTCAAACGGCCTGTCGAATATTATCGAGAAATAGCTGAATAAATCTTTTAAAACAGCCTGGGCGGCTAAACCAATCGCAATACCTCCGATACCTAAACCCGCAATAACTGTTGAAATTTTAAAACCCAAGTTATCCAGAAAGAACATAACTGCCAATGCCCAGACAATAAATTTTATAACTCTAAGAGTAGTATTAAGACTGTGCTCTGAAGCTATGTCTTTACCCCTTTTTTTTAAATAAATCTTGAATCCGTAACTTATAAACATTGTTGTAAAACGCGTTATGAATACCGTCAATAAAACCAGCATGAAAACATTTATGCTCTTTATTAGAATCGATGCAAGAGTCAGCATTTTTAAACTGATATAAAAAGAACCGAAGTATAACAGCGGTAAAATTACTTTGCCGAATACAGAAATCAGAAAATCATCAATGGTAGTTGCAGTTCTTTGGGCAATATTTTTAAGACGGCTTAATACTATAAATTTTAAAATCTTAACAATTATTAAAGCCAGCAAAAATACTGCCAGAGATATCGTATAATGCAGAATGCTATTCCCCAAAAACGTCTGTTCCATTACGCCTTTTAACATCTTCTTACCTCCCCGCCTGAGTTTTTAAATATTTCTTAAGCTCCCTTGACATCCTTGAGCAAACATAACCCACAAATTTCTGTTCATCATTGCTGTCAATATCTAAAATCCTAAGGCCGGTATCAAAAACAGTTTTACCCTCTCTTAAAACAGAATTAGACCATCTAACCTCGCCTTTTAGGTAAAAAGGCTCTGCATCATCTTCTAGAAGCACCTTCAATTTTAACACATCACCGACACGCAGTTGATTATCCGATGTAAAACAAATTCCTTCTGCACATATATTTTTTGCAGCTGCAGAAAATCCGCCGTAAGATGCTTCCTGAGCATTATCCTCAGCAGATACATCCACTTTAGCATCAACCTCAAGTCTGATATATTTTCTTCTCTCTTCTCTCTCCATATTCCCCATATGATTTACTTCTTTGTATCAGGTTTTCAAATCATACAGAATAAATTATAAAAACACCAATTGCTAAGTCAATTAAAGCTATCCAACGTAAAACAGAAGCAGGTCTTTCTATCCACCAATTGATAACCTTTTTTATCCGGCCAGGGCCTAAGGCAAAAATAAAAATGCTTTTTATAATGGATAAAACACCTATGACTGGTATAAACCAGCCGCATTTTGAAGCAGCAGACAGAAATAAAATACCAAACAATAATGCCAAAACACCTCCCATGTAAATATTTTTATTCTTTTGCCAAAACACGACGTACCGTTTCAATTTCTCAGGGTCAACTAAAAAAACTACCCCCATGGCAACTATCAATATTCCTATCGCCTTAATCAGCAATAACATACTTCACCTCCTTTATAACTGCTCCTGCTGCCACTTGATTACAATACCCACAATGGGCTTAGGCATATACATCGGTGTTTTTCTCTCCTGTAAAATCAGTGCATCCCCGCCCATTTCAGCCGCCATTTCTTTTAATCTGTTGAGCATATGTTCGCGGTTGGAATACGTAACTCCAAAAACAGTAACCCGGCCCAACTCAATATACTTTTTTCCGGGAGCGCAAGATAATAACTGAACATTTCCTACGCTGGTAGGGGGAGAGTATTCTTCTCCATAATGGATAGATTGAAAAGCCGCGCATCCCTGTAAAAACAGCATTGCTAATAATAAACAAACAATCTTTTTAAATTCCATAATCAAGTAATTTCTTATAGTGTAATCCAAACTTTTCAAGTTTTCAACAATTCATTATATTTTTTTAAACATAGCTAGTAAAATTAAACCATGAATTACTTATCAATTTTTATAGTTTCTTTCACCATCGCCCTATCCGGAGCATTAGCTCCCGGGCCGTTTCTTACAACAGTTATCTACCAGAGTACAAAACATGGTTTTAAAACAGGGCCGCTAATGATTATCGGACATGCAATACTGGAAATTGTAATGGTTATTGCAATAGTCACAGGATTAAGTCATTTTTTAAACAATAATCTGACAATAAAAATCATATCTCTATCAGGAGCATTTATTTTACTGTTTTTCGGCTTAAATATGCTGCGCAGCCTGCCTTCCGTATCGCTGGACTTTGAACCCGCACAAAAAAAATCTTCTAATCTGACACTCCTGGGCATCACAATGAGCATAGCCAACCCTTACTGGACAATTTGGTGGCTGACAATAGGGTTAGGACTTGTCCTCAGCGCTCAAAAAGCAGGATACGCTGCGCTGGGTGTTTTCTTCTTAGGACATATCACAGCGGATTTAGGATGGTACAGTATTGTTTCCTTTACAATAAGCAAAGGACGCCGTTTGCTATCAGATAAAATTTATAAAACAATACTTTGCATCTGCGCATTAATCCTGATAGGATTCGCAATATACTTCGGACTGGGAATATTTAAATAAAATTCGGAATTATATCGCCTCTATTGTTGAAGGGGGCTTTTGAGCTATATTATAAGTTACACTTACTACCCCAGGCACCTCGTTTGTAATTCTATCAGATAGTTTCCTCAGCAGCTCAAAAGGTAAATTTGTAGGCGATGCTATTCTGGCATCTACGCTATTCCAGCATCTTACTTCAATCTGCAAACCAAAATCACGCTTGCCATCGCGCACACCTGTAACCCTGTCTTCATGCAGTATAGCAAGATACTGAAACGCATCAACACCCGCTAATTCTTGTTCAACTATTTTTGTCGCACATCTTACAGTCTCAACTCTTTCAGGCGTTACTTCTCCAATAACCCGAGCTGATAAAGCAGGGCCCGGGAACGGAGGCCTGTTATAAATTTCTTCAGGCAACCCCAATGCTTTTCCAATCTCTCTTATTGAGTCTTTTCTGAGTTGTATCAGCGGCTCTATTACTTTATAACCATATTGTTGCTCGGTATCTATTCCAAGCTGCTCTAAAATATTATGCTGCCTTTTAACACCTGCAACAGTCTCCTCAACGTCTGTATAATTGGTGCCCTGAAAAAGATATCTTCCCCCGCTTTCTAAAACAAGGCTGCCGAAAACAACTTTATAAAAAGCATGTGTTATAGCTTCTCTTTTCTCCTCCGGGTCTGTAATGCCGCCTAAAGCAGAGAAAAATTCTTTTTTAGAATCAATAAGTTCAACAGGAACATCCAATTTTTTGAAAAGTCCAACAATATACCCGGGTTCGTTTTCTCTCATTAACCCGTTATCTACAAAATAAGTCTTCAGCCTATCACCTAAAGCACGATGGGCTAAAATTGTAACAACTGATGAATCCACCCCGCCGGAAAGAGCATTTATAGCTACTCCATCACCAACGATAGAGGTTATTTCAGCTATCTTTTCTTCAATAAATTTCTCAACATTTAAATCAACTATCGTTATTTCCTGAATATCCATTTTTACCTCCTGTTTTTTTATTTTTTTATCACCGCCTGCTGCCGTAAAGCTTTGCCAAAAGGCGCAGTATCTCGATATACAGCCAGATTAAAGTAACCAGAAGCCCGAATGCCGCATACCATTCCATATATTTAGGCGCGCCTGATGCAGCGCCGTTTTCGATAAAATCAAAATCAAGAACAAGATTCAATGCTGCGATAATGACAACAAATACACTAAATGCTATTCCTAACGGTGTACTGGCATATAGTATAGAAAGATGCACTCCGAAAAAACCCAGAATTATGGACACGAAATAAAAAAGCGCAATCGCTCCTGTTGCAGAAACTACCCCCAGCTTAAAATTCTCAGTCGGTTTAATCAGTCCTGTTTTATAAGCAAAAAGAAGACAAAATAACACACCAAATGTCAATGCCACTGCCTGCATTACAATACCCGGGAACCGGGCTTCAAATATAGCTGATATCCCTCCTAAAAACAACCCTTCCAGCATTGCATAAACAGGAGAAGTCATAGGTGCCCATTCTTTTTTAAATACCGTAACTATTGCAACTACAAATCCGCCCAGAATTCCGCCCCACATCCAGGGCATAACTACAGCAGGATTGCCAAATGTAAA
>CAZLTA010000050.1:0-8142 GCA_964562345.1 uncultured Planctomycetia bacterium | reverse complement strand
AGACGGCTACGCCTAAAATTATCAGCCTTTGGAAAGGCTGATAATTTACTGCTCATTAACAAATCCTGGGAAGCTGTGTACCATAAGGATAATCCAAAATCCTCCTGCCCCCTGCAGAAGTATCCATCATAACCTTACCTTTATATATATTGCCAGCTTCACCGATTACAGCCGCATCATCGTACCCCAACGATTTCAAAATATTTAATGCTTGAGATTCTTCATCTTTATCAATAACAAGAATAAACTTTCCTTCATTCGCAAGGTACAAAGGGTCATAACCAAGCATTTCTGATACGGCTTTTACTTCATCAGTTATAGGAATATTTTCTTCATGAATATCAATCCCGAAATTTTTATTCTCAACTATTTCATTTAAAACAACTCCTACTCCGCCTCTTGTTGCATCACGCATAAATTTTATCTTTTTGCATTTTTTAATGAGCTCACTCACTGCACCCCATAAAGGAGCACAATCGGAATGAACACCCGCTTTAAACTTAAACTCCCCCCGCCCCAGTAAAACAGCAATTTCATGTTCGCCAATAGTGCCGTTTATAATAACTTTATCTCCCGCCTTAATTGAGGAAGAAGATAAATCGTCATATTCTCTGATACCGATACCTGATGTTGAGATAAACAATTTATCACACTTCCCTTTCTCAACAACTTTGGTATCGCCGGTAACAATTTCAACACCCGCGGTATTCTTCGCTTCCTTAATTGAAACCACCACTTTTTCAAACTCATCATATTCTAACCCTTCCTCAATTATAAAACCCAAACTTAAATACCGCGGCCTCGCACCCATAACAGATAGATCGTTAACTGTGCCGTAGACTGAGAGTTTCCCAATATCTGACCCCGGGAAAAACAGAGGGTTGACAGTATAGGAATCCGTTGTAAAAGCCGCTTTTTTACTTTCCAAATCAAGCAGTGCAGAATCATTTAATTCACCAAGCTCAGGATTCCCAAGATGTTTTAAAATAACATCATTGATCAAATCTCTTGTTGCCCTGCATCCGGAACCGTGAGCTAAAATTATTTTTTCATTCATCTCTATTCCCTGCAATATTTATAATATGCAGAACATGCCCCTTCAGATGAGACCATGCAGGGGCCAAACGGCATCTCAGGCCTGCATCCATTGTTAAACAAAGGACATTCAACCGGTTTTATGACACCTTTAATAACATCAGAACATCTGCATGCCGGATTTTCTAAAACACTTGCTATTTTTAAAGGTTCTATCTCTTCGATATCAAACCTCTTGTATTCATTTTTCAACCTGAGGCCGCTTTGAGGAATTGTTCCCAATCCCCGCCAGTTAATATCTGTAATATCAAAAACAGCTTTCATTTTACTCCTAGCAGTTAAATTGCCTTCCCTTTTTACAACTCTTTTATACTGGATATAAACTTTCTTTTTCTTGCTTTTCAACATAGATAACAAAAGGTATATTGATTCCATTATATCCTGAGCTTCAAACCCGGAAACCACGCCGTAAATTCCATACTTATCCGCAATATCTTCAAAATCCTCCGTACCGATAATTACTGCCACATGGCCGGGAAGAATGAATCCGTCTATATCTATTTCCTGCGAACCTAATAAACACCTTAATGCCGGAGGTATAAGGCGCAATGAAGAAAGAATGAAAAAATTAGATACTTCTTTTTTCTTTGCCTCATCAACTGTTGCGGCAATAAGCGGAGAAGTTGTTTCAAAACCAACTGCTAAAAAAATTACTTTTTCTTCTTTATGTTCCAAAGCATAATCAAGCGCATCTAAAGGCGAATATACAATTTTTACGCCTTCTGAACATTGTTTATCCAGCGAGCTTACGCTTCCGGGAACCCGCAGCATATCCCCGAACGTTAGAATTTTATAATCTCTTTTTAAATATTCTACCGCTTTATCAATAAAATCTGCCTCAGTTACGCACACAGGGCAGCCGGGCCCGGATATTAAATCTATATTGGGCGGCAGCATTGAAGGTATCCCATTGCGGTAAATAGAAACCGTATGCGTACCGCAAACTTCCATAAACTTTAATTTTTTAAAAGAGGAAGCCAATCTGTTTATCTGGTCAATTAACTTTTTCATCAATCTCCTTTAAAATATCATAGACTTCTTCAGCACTTTGCTTAGCTACAACCTGTATCGCAAATCCGGCATGCAAAAGGACAAACTCTCCCTCTTTAACTCCAGGGGTAAATCTTATATCTATCTCCTTTTCAACCCCCGAATAACCGCATAAAGCCTTGTTATTCTTTCTAACTTTAATTATCTTAACCGGTATCCCTAAGCACATTTCTCTTAACTATTTAAAATTTCATTAGCAATGACCGCCTGGCCCAGACATATCCCGCCGTCATTAGCCGGGACTTTACCCTGAATATAAACTTCAAAACCTTTACTGATTAAACGGTCATACAATTTAGTTAACAAAACAATATTCTGAAATACTCCGCCCGATAAACAAATTTTGTTTATATTATACCTTCTCCTGAGCCTCTGCGCCAATTTGCATAAAATATCAACCAGCCCATTATGAAATTTAGCTGCAATCCGTTCTTTGGGAACAGCTTTTTTGATATCTTCTACAATTTGCTTTATTACTCCCTGAACAGAAATAATCAAATTCTTTTTATCTTTTATCAATTCAAACTTATACGCCTCCCTGCAGTACTCATCCTGCAATTGCTCTAGTTTCATTTCTGCCTCTGCTTCAAAACTTGCTTTATCACAAAACCCGATGAGTGATGAAACTGCCGCAAAAAGACGCCCCATACTGGATGTTAAAGGCGAATTCAGATTTTCATTCATCATAGCAATAACATTATTGATTCTATCCCGGCCAATTCTATCTATAAACTCAATACCCAGGCTATACAGATTTTCTCCATAGCTGTGATACAGCCATGATACTGCCATTTGATATGGATTTTTAACAGCCGCCTCTGCTCCAGGCTGGTGCACATATTCGAGATGAGCAGCTCTTTGAAATTCTTTTAAATCCGAAATCATCACTTCTCCTCCCCAAATACAGTTATCCTGGCCGAACCCGGTACCGTCAAGAGCAATACCAATAACTTTTTCTTTTATATTGTTCTCAGCCATACAGGATACAATATGAGCATGGTGGTGCTGAACCTGAATCAACTGTTTCCCGCGTTCTTTAGCTAGATCCTGTGCGTACTTGGAAGAATAATATTCCGGATGCATATCAGATACAATCACTTCAGGTTCTATATCGAATATTTTCCTGTAATGTTCTATGCCTTTTTCAAACGCGCATACTGCACTTGCATTATTTAAATCTCCGATATGCTGGCTGATAAACAGGTGGTTATCTTTACCATAAGCAAATGTATTTTTTAAATAGCCGCCCAAAGCTAAAATAGGCTGTTTAAAACTATATTCCATATCCAACGGCATCGGAGCATACCCTCTGGCCCGCCTGATGATATACTCCTTATTTAATTTTCCATCCAGAGAAATAAATACTCTCGTAACCGAATCATCACAGCGGATATTTATTTTTCTGTTATGGGTTAAAAAATAGTCCGCGATACCTTTTAATTTCTGAAATGCTTCTTCATCCTTGTAATAAATCGGCTCATCTATAATATTTCCGCTTGTCATAACAAGAGGCATATCAAGATATTTGAAAAGAACATAATGCAAAGGTGTATAGGGAAGCATAAAACCAATATAATTATTATCCGGTGCAGCTGAATCAGCAATATTCGTGCCTTCTTTTTTCCTTAAGAGGATAATAGGCCTTTTATAAGACATGAGCAAATCTCTCTCGTGCTCATTGAATTGAGCATAATCTGCTATCATCGGCATACCTTTAGCCATTAAAGCAAAAGGTTTATTTATCCGTTTTTTTCTATCCCGCAGTTTTTCAACAGCATTTCTATCCAGTGCATTACAAGCAAGCTGATAACCCCCCAGGCTTTTTACCGCAATGATATAACCCTGCTTCAGTAACTCTGCACTTTTTTCAATTGTATCTGTCCCTTCATACTCCACATCCTGTCCAGAAAGTACAATCTTCGGCCCGCACTCCCAGCAGGCATCAGGCTGAGCATGGAACCTGCGCGTATTAGGATCGCTGTATTCTTTCCCGCACCTGGGGCACATACTGAATTCATCCATTGTGGTATTTTTCCTGTCATAAGGTATATCTTTAATAATGGTAAAACGCGGCCCGCACTGGGTACAGTTAATAAACGGATAAAGATACCTTCTATCTTTGGGATTAAACAATTCCTCCAGACAATCAGGGCAGGTTGCAATATCCGCAAGGATAATAACATTCTTACCGGCTCCACCAGCACTTGACTCTTTAATCTCGAATTCCTTAAATCCGGCATATTCCGACTCATCAACCTGTATAGATTCTATGAGCGCAGAAGGAGGTTTTTCTTCATAAATACGGGATATAAAATCATAAATCTTATCTTTATCTGATTCTGCCTGAATAAAAACTCCGTTTGAGGTATTAGAAACCCACCCGCAGATATTCATCCTCCGGGCTAATCTATAAATAAAAGGCCGGAAACCGACTCCCTGAACCGCGCCGGAGATTACAATTTTAAAAGCATCTTTTGATTTAACTTTATTTTTTTTAGATTTTATATTCAGCATAGCCAGATTCTAACTTTTTACATCTCAATCGTCCAGTTTTAAAGAGTTGAAAACATGGAGATATTCAGAAAAATTATTAAAAATATTCTCAATCCCTGTGTTAATCTTTTCTGATACAGCCTCCTGCATTTGAACATTTTCAGGAATAATTCCCAATAGGAAAAAATGAAAATTCAGTCCCTGCATTTTTAAAGCGCTCAAAAATAATTCCAAAGAGCCTGCATGCGTAGAAATAGAGGGCGTATCTTTCACACCTTCTTTAAGAAGCAAAATATCACCCGGTTTTCTGCCCGGGATATAAACAGAATCCATTATAACTACGCAGCCGGGCTTAAAATTAAACACTTCCTTAAGATAGTTCTCTGGAACCTCGCCGCAATCTATAACTTTTAAGTTTTGGTTCTGATAAACTTTCAATCTCTCAGCCAGAATAGAACCAAAGGCATCGTCGCCTTTCAGCCTGTTACCAATACCTAAAATAAGGACTTTAATCGCGGCCTTAGACATCGAATATAATCGTGACTCTGAATTGACTGCCTGTTTTTTCTATATTAACATTGTGATAAGTAGCCGCCTTGATTTCTTCCTTTATACAATGTTTCTGCTCATCAAAAAGCTCGCCGCAGGCTTTAACTTTCAACCGGCTTTGGGATAAATCAATAATTTCGAATTTCGAAAAGAGCGCTTTTTTAACAGCAAATAGATATATCAGTTCATTTAAAAACCTGATAAGTAAATCATTATAATCTATTGCTTCTACAGTTATCTCCTGTTCCTTCAAAGGCCGAATACTATCAATACCTGCAATTAAATCCATAAGCGCCCTGGCAGAATTTATGTAAAGCTCGGGTAATGTTTTACAGGTTAGCTGAATACCTAAATCAGCTGTATGAGAGATTGATTTATAGAAATCAGCCATGGGTTTGAAAATGAGCCGCCGGAGGCTCGAACTCCGCACCCCCGCCTTAAAAGGGCGGTGCTCTACCGGATGAGCTAGCGGCTCATGTATATTTTTACGTTCTTAAACTGGTTTTATAGATTTTTTGAAAATCAAGGACAATAACTTTAAACTTCCAAAACTTCCTTTTCCTTAACCGCTATAATACCGTCTATTTTCTTAATATGTTCATCTGTAATCTTCTGTACATCTTCCTGTGTCTTATATTTCTCATCTTCTGTAATCTTGGAATCCTTTTCTAATACCTTTATCTCTTCATTAGCATCCCGTCTTACATTACGCACTGTAATCTTAAATTCCTCAGAAATCTTCTTAACCAATTTAACCAAATCCTGCCTTCTTTCTTCCGTTAAAGCAGGCAAAATAATCCTGATTATCTTCCCGTCGCTATTGGGTGTAATACCAAGCTCGGATTTTAGAATCGCCTTTTCAATGTCTGCCGCTGCATTGGCATCCCAAGGTTGAACTAAAATCATCCTCGGTTCCGGGATTGTAATTGAAGCAATCTGTTTTAAAGGAACAGTTGAACCATAATATTCCACTTTTATAGTATCTACCAAAGCAGGTGCAGCCCGGGAAGTACGGAGCCTTGAAAGTTCATGATTTAAAGCCTCAAGATTCTTGTCCATCCGCATTTTGACATTTTTAATTATTTCATGGATTTCCATGCTGTCACCAACCTTTAATCTTTTACAATAGTTCCTATTTTATCTCCCAGAACAAGTTTTTTGATGTTCCCTTTTTTAAACAGATCAAAAACAATAATAGGCATCTTTTTCTCCATGCAGAGAGTAATAGCCGTGGCATCCATAACCTTAAGCCCTTTATTTATTACATCTATATATTTCAATTTTGAAAACTTCTTCGCAGTTTTATCTTTTAAGGGGTCAGAACTGTAAACACCGTCGACTTTAGTCCCTTTTAAAACCGCTTCGGCTCCAATCTCCATTGCACGCAACGCTGCGGTTGTATCGGTTGTAAAATAAGGGTTCCCTGTCCCGCAGACAAAGATAACGATTCTTTTCTTATCCAGATGCCTGATAGCGCGCCTGCGAATATAAGATTCAGCCAGCGCCCGCATTGTAATGGCACTCTGAACACGGGTAGGAACACCCATTTGTTCTAAAACATCCTGAAGCGCAAGGCCGTTGATAACCGTAGCAAGCATACCCATGTAATCTGCGGTGGAACGGTCCATCCCTTCCTTAGCTGCAATTTCACCTCTGAATATATTACCGCCGCCTATAACAACCGCTATTTTAATACCCAATGCATAAACATCTTTCAACTGCTGGGCTATTGATTTTAAGGCATCGAAGTCTATACCGGAACCATTCTTCCCCTGGAGTGCTTCACCGCTGATTTTTAAAACTATTATTTTATATACGGGTTTTTTCATACCTGCCTAATTTATTCTCCCAGTCCGAATCTTATAAACCTTTTTACCAGAATATTTTCTCCGAACTTGGCTATTTTATCGGTAATTAAACCCTTTATAATTTTGCTGTCATCTTTTACAAATGCCTGCTCCATGAGACAATTTTCCTTATAGAAATCCTCTATCTTACCGGTAACGATCTTATCTAATACTTTCTCCGGCTTGCCTTTAAACTGCTCCTTAAAAATTTCTTTCTCTTTTTCTATAATATCAGCCGGGACATCATCCCTGTTTATATATTTAGGCTGTTTTGCGGCAATCTGCATTGCCAAATCATGGGCTAATCTTTTAAATTCTTCATTCTTGGCAACAAAATCCGTTTCGCAATTTAACTCTATTAAAACACCGAGTTTTGAACCGGTATGTATATACGCATCTATAACTCCGTCCTTTGCTGTTCGGGATGATTTTTTCTCTGCAATCTTAATCCCTTTTTTCCTCAAAATCTCAACAGCTTTTTCAACATCATTATTGGTTTCGGTCAAGGCATTTTTACAATCCATTATCCCAGCCCCGGTTTTATCTCTCAATATCACTAAATCTTCTTTAGAATACCCCATACTATGACTCCTTCTTAATCTTTTTTATTCTTTCCTTCTTTAACTTATCTGTCTTTTCACCTGCGCCCGACTCCTTATCTGATATACTTGTTTCATCTGCTTTTTTCTGCTCATCTTTTTGAAAAACGACAGCTTCGTTATCGGAATAAAACCTTCTTCCTTCAATAATTGCATTGGCAATATATGAAGTAATTAACTTTGTTGATTTAATAGCATCATCATTACCCGGCATTAAATACTCTATCGGGTCAGGGTTGCAGTTAGTATCCACAATCCCAACAATTGGAATACTCAGCTTCTTTGCTTCTTTAACTACAATCTCCTCCCTGTTAGGGTCAATAACATATACAGCATCAGGTAATCTGTCCATTTCTACAATACCGCCTAGATTCTTAAACAGCTTGTTCATTTCTTTATCTAAAGCAGCCTGTTCTTTTTTAGTAATAAGTTCGTATTTACCGTCTTTCTTTAATCTTTCGATATCCTTAAGCCGGGCTATGCTTTTTCTAACAGTTTCAAAATTTGTC
>CAZLTA010000049.1:0-8160 GCA_964562345.1 uncultured Planctomycetia bacterium | reverse complement strand
TAAATTTTTTGGTAAAATGCGAATTCTATGCTATAATTGCAGTGATGAAAAATGAAAGAAGGAAATACGGCCGCTTAACCTTAAGCTATCCCGTTGAAATAACCTCTCCCAAAAAGGTAAAAAATTCTCAGACCCAGGATGTCTCAATTAGAGGGATGTGCCTTATCACCCCTGTTCCTTTTAAAGAAAATTCTTTGCTTAAAATGAAACTGAAATTGGATTCCGAAAAGAACCTGACTATCTCCATACAGGGTAAAGTAGTCTGGAAGATGAAAAAAACAAACAAAGAATACCACCACGGTATTTTAATTACAGATATAAAAGATTCCGAACGCGATATATTCAGAAAACTGCTTGCTGCAAAACTTATCGAGTTACTGCTTAAATAAACTATTCTGACCTGATATCCTTATATTTATCCTCAAAACGTTCGATATCATCTTCTCCGAGATATTCACCGTTTTGAACTTCTATTAACTCCAGCTTGCTCTCAAAAGGATTCTCCAGCCTGTGCCGGGTTAATACAGGCACATAAAGACTTTCATTCTCCCGGACAGTTTTCTCGGCAGCGGCAATTGTTACCTTTGCTTTCCCCTTGATTATGACCCAGTGTTCGCTTCGTTGTTTATGCATTTGCAAACTCAAACTCTCCCCCGGATTGACTACCACGCGTTTTATCTTATACCGAGAGCCTTCCTCTAAAACAGTAAATTTTCCCCACGGTCTATAGTGTGTAGTGTGTTCACGGACTTCTTTTCTTTTACTCTCTTGTAATTTTTGAACCAATTCCTTAACCTTCTGGCTTTCCTTCTTTGTCGTAATCAAAACCGCATCCTCGGTTTCAATTACCAACAGGTCCTTTATCCCGATAGCAGCAACCAATCTTTTTGAGCTCAGCAAAAATGAATTGGAACTGTTTTCTGCAGCAACATCTCCGATTTTAACATTGCCGGAGTTGTCTTTATCCAGCATTTCATAAAGGGATTGAAAAGACCCTACATCATTCCAGTATAAATCCTTAATCGGAATTAATACTGCCTTTTCTGTTTTTTCCATAATGGCATTGTCGATAGAAATTTTAGGCAATCTGCTGAACTGAAGCATTAGCTCATCCCAGTCTAAGCGTAAAAACTCAACTGTATCAGGCAGGTATTTTTCTATCTCCGCAATCATTACTCCTATCTGGAAACAAAACATACCCGAATTCCAGAAACAGCTGTTTTCTTCCATCAATACCTCTATTACCTGCAGGGGAGGCTTTTCAATAAATTTCTCCACCTTTAATCCGCCCCCCAGATGTCCGCCTGTCTTTATATGCCCGTAACCTGCATTCACAGAATCAGGGGTTATACCGAATACAACCAGATTACCATCCTGCGCGGATTTAGAAGCTGAATCTAAATAATCGTGGAATTTATCAACTGGTGAAATAACGTGGTCAGACGGTAAAATTGCAACTACTTCCTCATCAGGTAAATTCAGCCGGGTTAAACAAAAATTCAAAATGCCGATAAGCGCACCGAAAGTATTTTTGCTCACCGGCTCAAATATTAGATGAGGCAGATTACTATTCTTCGGCATTATTTTAGTTAAATCAGATATAGTATGGAATTTATAATCTTTGTGTGCTGAAACTATAATATCGGAAGGCGGAAATTTTTTCAGGCATCTTGAGATTGTATTCTGGAAAAAAGAATATTCGGAATTTATTTTTATAAACTGCTTGGGGTAATCCCGGCGCGATAAAGGCCAGAGCCTTGTTCCGCTCCCGCCGGCAAGAATTGCAATTTTCATATTTTAATCTCCATGGAAAAAACTTCCCTCAAATACGCAGTATCATTTGTTTTTTTGCCCAAAACAGCAATTTTTGCCAAGACATCAGCCTGCTTTCTCTTTAAAATAGCTTCCATAATATCTAAAGCTTTGAATCTTCCTAACCCGCTTCCATAAGTTACAAACAAATAAACAGGCTTTGCCTCTACGTGATGAGCCTTCAGAATATATTTCCTGATGCACGGAGAAGGCGAGAAAGCCCAGACAGGAGAACCGACAAAAACCGCATCGTAGTTTTTGAAATCACACTGAATACCTTCAGACAATTCACCGCCTGTTTTAGTAACAGCCTGCATAGCCTGATGCAGAAATCTCCTAGCCTCTTTTTTAGGCTTGACCTCCAGAATATCAACGGTATAGCCCTTCTCTTTTAAAAATTCAGAAAGCGCAATCGAGGTTTTCTCAGTATTTTTAGTAAAAGAATAGTAAGCAATCAGCGCCTGCATTTTCCCCCTATTCTATCAATCAGAAAAAGGTTTAATATTCCCGTCGTGAAAAATCCTATAATCCCCTTGTAAATATGCCTGTAATTTAGATTCCCGATTTCAAATGCGAAATGCGCATCGCTTCCAGCCGTGGTTATTAAATTAAATTCTTTAGCAAGCTGTAATGTCTTTTTTCTGCTGAAATTCAAAAAACTTCTGCCGTTATAAGCCTCTATATAATCTGCAAAAGGAGCAACTTCTTCTAATTCATATTTTCTTTTCGTACGCCGGATGCTCCCGTAAGGATGGGGTATTAAAATTTTCCCGCCCTGGTGCTTTATCTCCTTAATAACATCCATTAGTTTTTTGGATTTAATTTCTTCCTGCAGCCATAAACCTCCAATTTCTCCCTTATCAGTCTTCATCTCAGCGCCTATTATAACCTCAATGGCTTTCCCTCTGGCATACTCTTTTGCCTCAATGCTTCCTCTGATAGTGTTGTGGTCTAAAACGCATATTCTTGATAAACCCTTACGAATAGCTATATCGACTATGCGTTTGGGTGAAGTAATTGAATCGCCCGAGTGGATACTATGAATGTGCCAGTCTTCTTTTTTAGACACTGTTTAAACCCTGAACCAAATTTTCCCAGATTTTCTGAGCTTTTAAAATTATTTCTATTATCTCCCGGACCGCACCAAAGCCTCCTTTATTAACAGTCACATAATGCACAGCCGCACTGACTTCATCCGGAGCATTTGGCACAGTAACAGAAAAACCTGCCCGTTTTAAAACAGCTATATCTATCAAATCATCTCCAATAAAACAGATATTTTCATCCTGCAGTTTAAATTTTTTCTTTATCTTTTCATAAACATCTATTTTTCTGAAGGCATTCTGATATACTTTAAAAACTTTCATTTCGCGGGCACGCCTCTTCAGAAGAGAAGATTTTTTAGCGGTTAAGATACAGGATGCCTTCCCCGCCCTCTTCCACAAACTGAGGCCCAAACCGTCTTTAACATCAAAAGCTTTTATCTCATCTCCGTAACTGCCGTAATAAATCTTGCCGTCTGTAAGCACCCCATCAGCATCCAAGATAATGAGTTTAATCTTCTTTGCTTTCTCTAATATGTTTTCGGCAATCATGTTTTATACCAATCCTGCCTTTAAAAGGTCCTGGATATCGACAAGCCCGACGGGATGATTCTCATCATCCACAACGACCAGCTCGTCTATACTGTAATCCTGCATAATCTTACCAGTCTTAGCCGCTAAATTCTCCCGCTTTACTACTTTGGGGTTTTTAGTCATTAAATCACAGATTTTCTTATTTAAAATATCTTCATCTTTGGCTAACCAGCGCCTGAGGTCTCCATCGGTAAAAATCCCGGCTAATTTTCCGTCTTTATCGACAATTGTCGCTGAACCGGCATGCGCTTTTGTAATCGCAACCAAGACATCCTTTACTAAAGCATCTTTGTTGATTACGGGATGGTTAAGGTCTTTCCGCATTACATCTTCAACTTTCAACAGCAGCCTTTTGCCCAGAACCCCTGCCGGATGATATAAAGCATAGTCATCTTCTTTAAACCCCTTCAATTCCAGGAGAGATATTGCAAGAGCATCACCGACTGCCAACATTGCTGTTGTACTTGCGGTAGGTGCCAGATTAAAAGGGCAGGCTTCCTTTTTAATTTTAGTGCTGATTACAGCATCGCTGTACTGAGCCAGGGTAGACTTGACATTGCCGGTAATTGCGATAAGATGTGAGCCGATTCTTTTTATAATAGGCAGAAGATTTTTAATTTCATCAGTCTCGCCGCTGTTGGAAAGCGCTATTACAACATCTTCTTTAGTAACTCTCCCTAAATCTCCGTGGGCTGCTTCTGCGGGATGAAGCCAGAGGCTGGGAGTGCCGGTTGAAGACATAGTCGCAGAAATTTTCCGGGCAATTATCCCGGGCTTACCCATACCGGTAAGTACAACTTTTCCGCGGCATTCAAGAAGCAATTCAATCGCATGCAAATACTCCTCACCTACAACCAAATCACAAACAGCATCTGATTCTATATCTAAAACCTCTTTTATCCTTGCCAATATTTTTTCCTTATCCAAGCTACAACGCCTCCCTTATTTTTTTAATATTGCTGATTAAATTTTTTAACTTGGAAAGTTCTATCATAGAAGCAGAGTCCGACAAAGCCTTGCCCGGCTCCTCATGTACCTCCATAAATAGGCCGTCTGCCCCGACTGCTGCTGCCGCTTTTGCTAGATAAGGCACATATTCACTCTCCCCCAAGCTCTGTTTACCCTTGGATGGCAGCTGGGTACTATGTGTAGCATCGAAAATAACCACTAAACCGTCTTTTTGCATCCTGGGTATAGCTTTAAAATCATTTACCAAATAATTGTAGCCGAAACAGCTTCCTCTTTCAGTTACACATACATTGCTGTTGCCCGAAGCACGGACCTTATCTGCTGCCTTAACCATATCCCAGGGGGCCATAAACTGGCCCTTTTTGATATTTACGGGCTTATTCGTCTTAGCTGCTGCAACTATTAAATCCGTCTGACGGGAAAGCAGCGCCGGTATTTGAATCAAATCCAGAACCTCACCGGCAAAAGCTGCTTCATCAGGCGTATGCACATCCGATGTAACAAGAATATCAAGCTCTCTCTTTATCTCTTTTAGAATTCTAATGCCCTCCTTTAATCCAGGGCCCCTGAAAGAATCTAAAGATGTTCTGTTTGCTTTATCATAACTGGCTTTAAATATGAAGTTGATATTCTCCTCGTCTGCAATTTCCTTAATCTTCTTGGCATGCTTTAAAAGAGATTCATAACTTTCAATTACACAGGGGCCGAGTATAAAAACCAAACCGCATCCCTTACCTATTTCCAGATTAGCAATTTTTATGTGCCTTGCACTCATTTTTACATTTAATATAGACTATGGGGTGAAAAATTCGGGTCACTTGTTAAATTTACAGACAAACGCCTTAAACCTGATTCATCTCCCGAAGTAGGCATATGAGTAATGTGTACTTCGCAGCCCTTAAGCTTGATTAATTTCCCCATCGCAGATTGAGCAGTTGGATTGGCCGCCGCACTTATACTTAAAGCAATCAACGTCTCCTCTAAATCAAGATTTGCAGATTCTGCAGCCATAATATTTTCTTTAAAACTTTTAATCGATTCAATTATGCTGGGGGAAAGCAGATGTATTTCATCCGGAATAGCTGTTAAAAACTTAATAGCATTTAATATCATGCTGGATGCAGCATGCATAAGAGGAGAGTTTTTACCTGTTACAATCATTCCATTAGATAACTCTATCGCTGCTCCGCAGAAAACTCCTTTATGGCCTTTTTTCTCTCTCTCTGCTTCCCGGGCAGTATCACGTGCTGCCTGAACAACTTTCCTATCCTTATCTTTTACACCTAATTCATTCATCAGCATTTCTACTCTTTGAACAGACTCTTCCTCAACCAAGCCCAGCATATACTCACATTTATATCTGAAAAACCTTCTGATTACCTCCTGGCAGGCTGCATCTTGCACAACTTCATCATCAATAATTCCAAAGCCGCATCTGTTCACACCCATATCAGTCGGCGATTTATATACTGATTCGGCATCGGTGATTCTCTCCAAAATCCGCTTGAGTATCGGAAATGTCTCAACATCTCTATTATAATTGATGGAAGTTTTGCCGTAACTCTCAAGATGAAAGGGGTCAACGAGATTATAATCTCCCATGTCCGCAGTCGCAGCCTCATAGGCAATATTAACAGGATGTTTCAAAGGCAAGTTCCAGATAGGAAATGTTTCAAACTTTGCATAACCGGCAGGGATACCTCTTTTATATTCATGGTACAGTTGAGAAAGGCAGGTTGCCAGTTTGCCGCTGCCTGGACCGGGTGCATTAACGATAACCAAGGGCTTTTTAGTTTCGATATAATCGTTGGCTCCATAGCCGTCATCGCTTACGATTAAATCTATATCCGTTGGATATCCTTTTGTATAACTGTGCGTATAAACCCGTAAACCGCGCCTCTTTAATTTATTCCTAAATATAGTAGCAGCGGGCTGATTTTCAAAACGGGTTATTACAATTGCAGAGACATCTAATCCCCAGTCTTTTAAATCATCTATCATTTTTAAAATATCAACATCATAAGTAAAACCAAAATCAGCCCTGATCTTCCTCCTCTCAATATGGCCGGCATATATACAGAGTATAATTTCGGCTTTTTCTTTTAACTGCTTAAGAAGCCTGATTTTGACGTTGGGATCATATCCGGGCAGAACACGCGAAGCATGGTAATCATAAAGAAGCTTTCCCCCGAATTCAAGATACAATTTATTATGATACAGTTTTACTCTTTTTAGAATCTCTTCAGTTTGTTCTTTAAGATATTTTTCATTATCAAAACCAACTTTTTTCATTACAACAACCTCTCCATTTTATTTCACTTTATTAACTCCATAACTTTCTTCAAATCTTTCTCCGTATCAACACCTATGCTTTCATACTCCGTAATAAACACCCTTATTTTATATCCGTTCCAAAGCAGCCTCAATTGCTCCAGCTTTTCCGCTCCTTCCAGCGGGCTCTCAGTTAAAATGGGATATTCTTTGAGGAAATCCGCACTGAAACAATATACCCCAATATGCTTATAAAACTCCTTCCCTCCATACGGAATTTCGCAGCGCGAGAAATAAAGCGCGTTTAAATTCTTATCGAATACTACCTTTACGACATTGGCGTCTTTAATTTCATTTTCATCTTTTATTTTTTTAACCGGAGTTAAAATTTTTATACTGCTGTCTTTAATCATCCGGCCTGCCAGTTGATTGAGCAGCTCAGGCGAAATCAACGGCTCATCTGCCTGGATATTAATGATAACCCCGGCATTTATTTTAGATGCCGCTTCAGCAACACGCGATGTCCCCGACTTATGATGACTGGATGTTTTTATAACATCTGCCTGAAATCTTTCGGCTTCTTCTATTATTTCTTCATCTGATGCAGCAACATAGACCCTGCTTATTTTATCCGCTGATTTGACCCTTTCATAAACATGCTGTAAAATTGTTTTACCGGCAACTTTAACCAGCACTTTACGGGACAACCGCCTGGATGCAAGGTGTGCCGGGATAACAGCAGCTACTTCCATTTTCTAATTTCTCCCCAGAGTTCCCGTTTTGTGACAGTTGCCGTGCCGATTTTACCGACCACAATACCCGACGCCTGATTTGCTATGTATGCTGCTTGAGGCAATGCCGCCCCCGATACTACAGCCAAAGTATAACTTGCGATAACAGTATCTCCGGCACCGGATACATCATAAACCTGCCTGGCCATAGTAGGAATGTGGACAGCTGGTTTTCCTTTTTCGAGAAGGCACATGCCTTTTTCGCCTAATGTGATAAGAACAGAACGCACGTTCAGCTTCTTGAGTAATTTTTCGCCTGCTTTCTTCAGGCTGGCATCATCTTCTATTTTCAGGCCTACCGCTTCCTCGATTTCACTCTTATTAGGCGTAATAGTTGTAACTCCCTGATAATACCTGAAATGCTCTTTTTTAGGGTCAACACTGATTATTTTCTTATGCTGCTGTCCCAGCTCAACTATTTTTTTTACCAGCGAGGAAGTAATTAATCCTTTACCGTAATCTTCTATAATAACAGCATCTGCATTTTTTATTTTAGACTCGATATTCCTGATGATTTTATTAATTACAGACTGCGGAAGCGGTTCCACTTTCTCCCTGTCAATCCTGACAACCTGCTGAGAATGGGCAATAACTCTTACTTTATGCGTTGTAGGACGGGATTGATCCTGAAGTATCCCTGTTGTATCAATGCCTGCCTCCTCCATAGCTGAAAGCAAAAA
>CAZLTA010000048.1:0-8223 GCA_964562345.1 uncultured Planctomycetia bacterium | reverse complement strand
TTTCATAATCAATACCAATACTTCCTTCCAAATTAACAACTACTCTAATCTTATAACTCCCTGCCGGTAATCTTTCATTTAAATCAGCCAGCTTTTTCTTAAGAGACCCCATATCCAGAGGAATTTGAAAAAACTTTGCAGAATTAATAAGTCTTTCAAAATGTAAGTTTAATAGATAGTAACCCTTGCCGTTTTCCCAGCGCACGCTTTCTATTAAGCTAAAGGAGGGGGACTTTTTGATTAAAAAATCCGCCTTTAAATTGGCCTCCTTATATTCCATGTGCTTGTCTGAATCATAGACAATTCCTCCGCCCACACCCATTTCACCCCTGCCGTCTTTAATCAAAACAGTCCTGATAGCCACATTGAAACAGGCATTATAATCCGGGGATATATAACCTATAGAACCGGTATATATATTGCGGGGCTCTTTTTCTAATTCTGCAATAATTTTCATAGTATTTATTTTCGGCGCACCGGTTACAGAACCGGAAGGAAACAGAGCGCAAATGATTTCTTTTAAAGAACAATCTTTTTTTAAACAGCCCTTAACTTGAGATGTCATCTGATGTAAAGTTCTGTACTGTTCCACTTCAAATAAATTCAAAACTTTTACACTGCCTGTTTCAGAAACTTTTCCCAAATCATTCCTCAGAAGGTCTACAATCATTATATTCTCGGCACGGTTTTTAATGTCATTTTTAAGCCAGTTTCTTTTTTCTTCATCTTCATCCAGCGAATAGCCGCGTCCAACCGTACCTTTCATAGGCCTGGTTTCAATCCTGCCGTCTGCCAGGCGGAAGAAAAGTTCCGGCGAGAGCGAAAGAATATATTCAGCCCCTGTGTTAATAAGAGACATATAGGATGTAGGCTGTGCCCGGCGTAAGTTAACGTAAAAACTGGAAATATCACCTGTAAAATTGAACTTATATTTAAAAGTAAAATTTACTTGATATGTTTTGCCTTCCTCAATATATTTTTTTATACGTGCGATTGAGAAATTATACTCTTTTTCGCTGACACTGGGCTTTAGGTTAGACACTTTGTAATTTAAAAAATCGTCTCCTGCTGCCGTTATTTTATGGTCAAAAATCAAAGGCTTCCTGCAAACGCCCAGCCAAACCAGCGGACGGCTTTCATCCCGGGGCTTCAAATTATATAAAGACTCATCCAGAAAATATCCGAATTCATAGCAGAAAAAACCTGCCAGCCAAAATCCTGCTTTTATATAATCCTCCATCTTTTTAAAAAATATATCCGGATCATCCCGGGGATAAAAAGTAAGGAAATCACAAAAAGAATTGAATAAAAATGATTGTTTATTTTCAGCATCAAAAGATGCCGTTTCCAAAAAAACAAAACTGGCATCAGATGATTTGAGTATAGAGTTTAAACTGTATCTGTTAACTGAATTGGGATTAATCAGCAAGTTTTGCTTTTTTAAAGGGCTGTTATTTTTTTGAACCTGTACCTGCCGACCCGCAGAATGAACTCTTTATCTGATTTCAATTCCAGGCTCTCATCAGTCACTTTTTCGCTGTCAATGGATACAGCACCCTGCTTAATCAGGCGCCTTGCATCAGATCCGCTGGACGCAAAACCCACAAGTGTAATCAGCTCTACAACCCAGATCTTACCGTTAGAAAGTTTGCTGCGCGGGATTTTATATTCTTCGATATCTTCAGGCACTTCTCTATAAGAAAAAACCTTGATAAAATTATCCTGTTGTTTCAAAGCTTCCTTCTGCGTGTAAATTTGGGAAACAATATCAGCTGCCAGCTTAAGCTTTGCATCCCGCGAAGGCATTTTGGACAATTCATTCGTATCAAGGTTAGTAAGCAAAATCGCATATCTCTCAATCAGGTCATCCGGAATAGACATCACTTTTCCGAATATATCACCGGGTGCCTCCTGGATGCCTATATAATTATTAAGACTTTTAGACATCTTCTGAATCCCGTCAGTACCTTCTAAAATCGGCAGTGTTACAATTACCTGCGGAACCTGCCCGTAATCTCTCTGCAGGTCTCTGCCTACCAAAAGATTAAACTTCTGGTCCCTACCTCCCAGTTCGACATCTGCTTTTAATGCCACAGAATCATAGCCCTGAATCAAAGGATAAAGAAACTCTGTTACAGATATCGGCTTGCCTTCTTTGTAACGCAGCAAAAAATCGTCTCTTTCCAAAATCCGCGCAACAGTATAGTGGTTAGCAAGTTCTAAAACATCCTGAAATGACATGCCTTCCAGCCATTCGGAATTAAACACTACATTTGTCTCTTTGGGATTAAGAACTTTAAATATCTGTTCTTTATACGTTTGGGCATTTTCTTCTGCTTCTTTTTTTGTCAATTTAGGCCGCGTTTCTTTCTGCCCGCTCGGGTCGCCTATTCTGGCTGTAAAATCCCCGATTAAAAAATATATTTTATGCCCCAATTCTTGAAAATCTCTTAATTTTTTTAGCAAGACCATATGGCCTAGATGTAAATCCGGAGCACTGGGGTCAAAACCTGCTTTGATATTGAGGGGCCTTTTTTCTTTAACAGAAATTTCGAGCTTCTGAATTAATTCTTCTTCTACAACAATTTCTTCGGTGCCTCTTTTAATTATTTCAAGCTGCTCAATAGCATTAAGATTTGGGGGCATCTGTTTTACCTTCTTCCGGATTTAAATCCGGGTCCTTATTCTCTTCATCTTCAGATGTCTTTTGAACTTGAATATCATCTTCATAGTCTTTCGGAAGTTGCTCCGAACTTTCAGCCGCCTCTTCATGCTCTTCTTGTTTTTCTGCTTCCTGCGTATCAGTCTCTGTTTGAGGCTGCTCTGTTTTCTGAGCATCAGATTCTGTCTGAGGCCGCTCTGCTACCTGAGTATCAGGCTCTGTTTGAGGCCGCTCCGCTTCCTGAGTATCAGATTCTATTTGAGGCTGTTTTTCCTCCTCCAACCCTTTGTTTGAAAGCCGGAGCTGTTTTTTTTCTTTATCAATTGAAAGCACTTCAATTTTCACTTTATCTCCGGGAGCAAATCTATCCTGAATCGCAGATGAACTCTTTTCAAGCTCTGATATATGCAGCAACCCTTCTAAATCTTCTTCCAGCTGCACGAAAACACCAAAAGGGAATACACTTGTCACTTCTCCTTCTACAACAGTCCCGGATTTATACTTCTCTTCAATCTGAGGCCAGGGGTCGGCTTTGAGCTGTTTCAAACTTAACATTAACTGCCGGACAGCTTTATTTATCCCTATAATCTGAAATTCTTCTTTTTGTCCTTTTTTCAAAACCTCATAAGCATGATTGATACGTCTGGTCCAGGAAATATCGTTTTTGGAAACAAAACCGTCAATACCATTTTCTACTTCCACAAATGCCCCGTCTTCATTAAATCCTACAATCTTACCTGTGATACGAGAGTCCAAAGGAAACTTATCCTCTATATCTTTCCAGGGGTCCTGTTCTAACTGCTTTATTCCTAAAGCCAATTTTCTTCTTTTTACGTCAATAGAGAGCACAATTGCACCAATAATATCTCCGATTGCAAACATCTCGTGGGCATCCCTGATTTTCCTTGTCCAGGAAAGCTCAGAAACATGGATAAAACCTTCCACGCCGGGATTTAATTCCACAAATACACCATAAGGCAGAATATTTATGACTTTCCCTTTAACCTCACTGCCCGGGGGATATTTTGTTTCTATACCTTCCCAGGGGTCAGATATAAGTTGTTTCATCCCTAAAGATACACGCTGGTTATTTTTATCAACTTCTATAATCTTTACTTTAACCTTATCCCCAACCGCAAGCAATTCCGAGGGATGATTGATTCTACCCCAGCTCATATCCGATATATGCAACAGCCCGTCAACTACATCTATTTCTATAAAAGCCCCGTAATCAGTAATATTTTTCACAATCCCTTCCACAACACTGTCAGGTTCGATTTTATCTAAGAAATCTTTCTTCTTTTCTCCTGCTTTCTGCATCAGATAATCTTTCCTGGAAATAACAACATTCTTTCTTTTAAGGTTAATCGATACAATTTTACATTGCATAATTTTAGTAAGAAAAGAATCTAAATTCGGAACACCCTTGATATCCACAAGAGAAGCAGGTAAAAATGCTTCCACCCCGATATTTACAATCAAACCGCCCTTAACCCTTTTAACTACCCTGCCGGTAACTATATCGCCTTCCTTATACACAGTATTAACTTTTTCCCAGCCTAAAACTTTGTCAGCTCTTCTCTTTGACAACACCACCAGCCCATCTTTATTTTCCAGACTGTTTATAAAAACATCCACTTCATTGCCTATGGATATCTCCTGAGGATCTAAAAATTCATCTTTTAACAAAATACCCTCTGCTTTATACCCCATGTCCAGAAGGACTATATTATCCTTAATATGAATAATTTTAGCCTTTGTGATTGTTCCTTCTTTCAACTGCTTAAAACTCGCTTCATATAAATCATGCAGTTCTTTTTTTACACCTCCCTCATCAACAATATCCAAATCAGATTTTTTACCGCTTTCTGCCATTTGATTCACCTCATTAAAATAGATTTTTTACTTCCTGCTTCATAGAACTCAAAAGATTATATGGAGTTGAAGCTCCTGTTGCAACCCCAATCTTTCCTGCCTGCCTGATTTCCTCCTTAGGCAGCTCCTCTAACCGTGAAACCAAAAAGCTCTTGGAGCACTTTTCCCGGGCTATAGTATAGAGATTGCCTGCATTAGCGCTGTTTTTACTCCCCAAAATTAAAACCAAATCCACCCTCACCGCCAGAGAACTTAAGTTTCTTTGGCGAGTCTTAATATCACTGCATATTGTATTATAAAAATTCGATTTAAGCAAACCTCTTTTGTAAAGCTCGCCGCGGATTTTAAACAGCTCGGCTTCATCTTTTGTAGACTGGCTTATCAAAATTGTTTTTTTATCCGAAATGTCAAAATTAATATCTTCGATATTATCTATCACAACGGCTTCATTATGAGAAAACCCTACCAGCGATTTAACTTCTTCATGATTCTTATTGCCGAAAATTAACACTTTATATCCTTTAGCGCCAAACTCACCGGACAGCATCTGAATCCTTTTTACGATCGGGCAGGTTGCATCAATTATATTTGCATTGTGATTTTTTAAAAACTCATAAACAGAAGGGGTTGTACCATGGCTCCTGATTACCACGACAGAAGAAGGCAAATGTTTTATTTCAGATAAATCCTTCACCACAATAAGCCCTTTTTTTAACAAATCACCTATCGCCTGTTCGTTATGTATTAATTCCCCAAAACAGTAGACCTCATCATATTTATTCAAAGCAGTTTCAACTAATTTCATCGCCCTTTTGACCCCCGCACAGAAACCGCAGGGTTTGACAACCTCAATCTTCATAATTCACTTATCCTATCCATCAGAATCTCTGTAATATCCTCAATACTTGAATACGGATATTCTGCCGCGTTTAAAGGCTTGCCGAAAACAACTTTTATAGGATAGGGACAAAAAATATTCCTGTTTACCGGTAAAGCTTTATCTGAACCGTAAATTCTTACCGGGACTATCGAGGCACCGGAAACCCTGGCAAGCCAGACACATCCCGGCTCTCCTTTCTGGATACTGCCATCTCTGCTTCTTCCGCCTTCCGGAAATATCACAAGTGCCCCTTTTGATTTAAGGATTTTAATAGCTTTCTTAACAGTACTTTTGCTCAGACTTCCCCTGCTTACAGAAAAAACACCCAATAAACTTAAAAATTTACCGAAAACTCTGCCGGCGTCAAAAAGCTCTTTCTTAGCCATGAAATTCACCGGCCTAAAAACTACTGCCCCTAGGATAACAGGGTCTAAAAAACTCATATGATTGCATGCTATTATTACCCCGCCCCGTTTGAGGATATTACACTTGTTAAAACTTCTGATGAGAAAAAACAACTTACATAATAAAAACGCAATAATCTTAACAAACCTGTGTAATATCATCTCAGGATATAATAACAGAAACAATATTTTCTACAGCTTCATCTATTGACATCTTAGTCGTATCAAGATAAATTGCATCTTCTGCTCTCACCAAAGGTCCATGCTCTCTTGTTGTATCGCTATGATCTCTCTTCTTTAAATCCTGCGCCACTTCCTCTTTTGTGACAGAAATGTGTTTGGCGGCTGCTTCTTTATATCTCCTCTCAACTCTGATATTGAAACTCGCATCTATAAAAAATTTATAATCTGCATCGGGGAAAACAACTGTCGTAATATCTCTTCCTTCTACAACAGCGCCCGATTGTCCGATTTTTTTCTGTTTGCCGACTAAAACCTTCCTCACCTCCAATATCTCAGAAACCCTGGAAATATTTGCATTTACCACAGGCTGCCTAATGACTTCAGTCACATTCTCTCCTTCTAAATATATTTCAAACTTATTGTTTTGATTTTTTATATCTACAGCCGCATCTTTTACAGCCCTGTATACTGCATCGGAGTCAGAAAAATCCACACCTTTTTTTATACAAGCCAATGTTACCGCCCGATACATTGCTCCGGTATCAAGATAAGGCAGGTTAAGACGTGCCGCAGCCAATTTTGCCACAGTGCTTTTCCCGGAACCGGCAGGGCCGTCGATTGCGATAATTAGACCACTTCTCATTGCTCAAGCTGTTTTCTCTTATCAGAAGCATCCTCAATGACGGAAGAAAGCCTTTTTTTTCCGGAGCTTGATAAAAATTTTTTGTATTTTTCAAGATGTTTAATAAATAAATCGATGTCTTTCGAAAGATACTTTTTGTTAGACAAAAATATTTCTGTCCAGATATGAGGGTCTGAAGCAGCAATACGGGTAGAATCCTTAAATCCGCTGGATGCATACTGAAGGCTGTCATCGCCAACCATATTCATCAGACTGTACATAAGTAAATGCGGCAGGTGGCTGATACGCGAAACCATCTTATCATGGATATCAGGAGGTATTATTAAAACTTTTGCCCCCAGCGCTTTCCAGAATTTTTTCATAACAGCAGTTGTTTTTACATTAGTCATTTTTACAGGTGTTAATACAGTAACTTTCCCCTTAAACAGATCAGGAGACGAAAATTCAGCGCCTTTTTTCTCAGAACCGGCCAAAGGATGCGCTCCGACATAGTTGGAATATATTTTTGACAACTTTTTCACTATCTGAGACTTTGTACTTCCTATATCGGTAACTAAAGCGCCGGGAGGAATAAAATCTTTTATTGCTTCTGCAACTTTTATAATTTCATATACCGGAACCGCAAATATTACAAGCTCTGCCCCTTTAACTGCGCTGGTGATATCCAGATAACCTTTATCGACAATTTTGCCTCTTACAGCTTCTTTAAGTGCCTCTTTTCTTCTAAAATACCCTGCTGTTTCCCGGGCAATTTTATTCTTTTTTATCCCCCGGGCCAAAGATGCACCTATTAAACCTACCCCGATTACAGTAACTTTATCAAAAACAGGTTTCATAAATCTCTGCCCACTGCCCTGGCAACAGATTTTAACACCCCGATCAACTCTACATATTTATCCGGAACCAAAGACTGTTCTCCGTCAGAAAAAGCATCTTCGGGCCTATTATGCACTTCTATTATTAATCCGTCTGCGCCTGCAGCGATTGAGGCACGTGCAGCAGCAGAAACCAGATTCCATTTTCCTGTTCCATGGCTGGGGTCAACAATAACAGGCAAATGACTTTTTTGCTTGATAACCGGAATAGCATTTATATCCAGAGTAAATCTGGTTTCCATTTCAAAAGTCCTGATACCTCTTTCACAGAGCATAACTTGAAAATTTCCTCCTGAAAGAATATATTCAGCAGCCATTAAAAATTCCTTAATAGTTGCACTGATACCTCTTTTCAAAAGCACCGGTTTCTTAGACTGTCCGACTTCTTTTAAAAGCGTATAATTATGCATGTTTCTGGCTCCGATTTGAATTATGTCGGCATATTTTTCTATTAGAGCCATGTCTCTGGGATCCATGAGCTCAGTTACAACAGCCAGGTCCAGCTCATCACCAACGCGCCTCAAAATCTTTAAACCTTCCTCTCCCAGCCCCTGAAAACTATATGGAGAAGTACGGGGTTTAAAAGCACCTCCCCTCAAAATCTGGGCGCCGGCTTTTTTTACTGCCTCAGCAATAGATTTTAACTGTTCGTAACTCTCGACAGAACAGGGACCGGCCATATTAATAATCTTTTTGCCTCC
>CAZLTA010000047.1:0-8224 GCA_964562345.1 uncultured Planctomycetia bacterium | reverse complement strand
TTTTACCATTGAAATGACTTTACTTCGTACCTTTTTATTAAGTTCAGGCGCATAGTTCATCCACTTATTAATGGATTCTCTCACTTTAAGAGTCTGGAATTCTTTTACAACGAAACCAAATTCAATCAATTCCTCTATTAAATCCTGAGCGGTATAGAACTTTAAAAGCAAGGGCTGTTTCAACTTATGAATTCTATATAACCAATCACGATCTGCATCAGAAAAAGGAACTGTTAAGCTCAGAATAAAAATTCCGTTAGGTGCTAAAACTCTCGAAATCTCAGATAAAACTCTTTTAGCATTTAAAAATTGAAAAGATTGACGGCAGACTATTAAGTGAAAATAATTTGATTTAAAAGGTATATTATCTGCTTCACCTTCAAATGTTGGGAAATGATTCGATGATATTTTAACCATATCATCGCAAACATCTAATCCTTTAATATCCCAGCCATTATTTTTCAAAACACGTCCCAGCTGTCCTGTACCACAACACAAATCCAATACTTTTCCACACGGGCTCCCTGCTAACTCTACATGTGCCTGAATTAACTTTTTATCTCTAATCCAATTAGCAGAGATATCGAAGCTTCGAGAACGAATCGCGAATTGACTTCTGATATCTTCTTGAAAATTAATATAGTTAATTTTACTATCTCTTATTTTATAAATTTTAGCTTTTCTTGGATTTAAAAATACTACTGATTATTCAAACTCCTAACATATTCAATATTTTCCTAACGCAGGTTTCGATATCATCGCGTTCTGTATCAACAACAATATCCGCATCTAATGGTTCTTCAAAAGGAGCTGATATTCCTGTGAATTCTTCAATTTCGTCTGCCCTTGCCTTTTTATACATACCTTTAACATCTCTTCTTTCACAAATACTAAGGCTACATTTAATAAATACCAAATTGAAATTACCGATGATATTTCTTGCCATTTCCCTTACTTCGTTAATTGGAGAAACAAAACTTGCAATAACAAAATTTCCATTTTTATTAAATAGTTTAGCAACATGGGCAACTCTACGTAAATTTTCTTTTCTATCTTCCGGAGAAAATCCTAAATCTATGTTTAATTTACTTCTAATATCATCAGCATCTAAATGAACTGCCTTAAATCCACGATTATTCAATTCCTCGTTTAATCTTTTAGATAGGGTAGTCTTCCCGGAACAAGGAAGACCGGTTAACCATAAAGTTGTACATAATAACTTAATATATTGTGCTACTTCCTGAGGAATATTATTATCTTTTCCAGCTCGTACATTCGTCCCCGAAATTTTACCAATTTCTAAAGGCGGGTCTATTCTATTAACATCATAACCAACATTCCTTCCAATATTTATACTTTTAATATCAGGTATCACTATAATTTTAACCTTATCGTGATAAACCCTTTTAATCATCTCAATCCGTTGTTTTATAGTATAAGTATTTTTTTCTGAAATTTCTGTATCCCTTATAGCAATACATACATCTTTTCCTTTTAACAAAGCATCATCTATCAAATATTTATGGCCATTATGGAAAGGCTGCCACCTGCCAATAAACAAAGCATATTTTCTATGCCCGTTATACAATTAGATTACCTCCTTTATGGTAACCTGGATAAGATAGCCGTAGCACAAGCGAGTCCTCCTCCGCCATTTATAAGTTGATTCATTTGAATCTCAGCAGCTATTTTGATACCATAGCTTTGATAAATCTTTTTTGTTTCCGGACAGTCAGAAGGCATAATTATTTTTCTAGGAGCTATTGCCACAACATTCATGGCTTGTTTTTTTCTAACTTCTTTATCCTCTGATAATTCAATAAATTTTATACCATTTTCCATTAAAATACCAACAATTCTTTTATCTATTAAATTTATTCTTAATAAAGCACAATCTGAATCAACAAACTGTACCGCTCCTAATAGATGCTGGGTATTTTTAGGTGCCGGGACTTGAATACAATTTATGCCTTGATTTTTTAATTCATCTCTTATTTGCAAAAATCCTTCTTTATTAGTTCTATTGCCAACTCCTATCATAATCAATTTCTCATTTACCCATAAAGCATCTGCTCCCTCAAAAATCCCTTTGTTTTTAATATTCATTATTACTGGAATATCAATTTTTATTAGAGCCTTTTTAGCATATTTCACTTCATGCCGCCTCAGATTAGAAGCCATTTTAGATATAATTACACCTCCTGGCGTGATAAATAAAAGGTCCCTTGTATACATCATATTATATAAACAACTTTTATATCTAACATCAATATCGGCGGCATTGATAAAATAAACTTTAATACTAAAACTTCTGTACGTTTCAATTATTTTCCGATATTCTTTATTTATCTTTCTATAATCAATCTTATTTAGATACAGAACATTCTTAGGATTATTAACACTTTCTACTGCAGGCGTTGGTTTATACAGTAATACAGCCTTCAAAGGTTTATACTCTGAATTAACAAAATAATAACAAAAACAAGACATCATAACCACTGTTTGATATTTTTTTTACGATATCCCATAGAGTTATACATTTCAAATATTCTAATATTATCCAATATAGGCAATAGAATATCTTTCTTCTTCTTCCATCTATAAAACTGCGGGGGGCAAGTTGTTTGAACAACAGGTAACTCATTAAGATTTAAAATCTTAATAATATTGCTTTTCAAACCAATAAAGTCTATTATCTTCTCCATTTCACTAATTCTTGATTCCAGGCTTCTTACAACATTCTCGTATCTAATCTTACAAACTGAATTCCCCCTATTATTAATATATCCCTGCATCGCCTTATTGGCAGAATACCATTGAAAAGCACATACTTCCTCCAAAGATTTGTCTATATAATTTTCCCATCCCGGAGGAAGGTCAAAATTCCACCAAAATTTACCCCAGGCATATTTATCTGAATATCCAGCTATATTTAATTTATCCGCTTCTGTCTTATGGCAACTAAAATAACTTGCCAGATTATGAGAAAAAAAACCTCTATAGAGCCATCCATCATAGAGACCATTTATGGACGCCGCAGGATTTCTTATAAGATAAATAACTTTTACATCCGCATTAGGAAACATTCTCTTAATATATTCCATTCGATAACAATTTAATGGGGATTTCAAAAGCAATATCTTATCAGAAAGATCTTTTACATTAACACTCCTCTGAGGAGATAATAAAATAAATGGAGGTTCTTCAATCATTAAAACATTATTGGGAGGAGCTAAAGAAACTTTAATATCAGGGAATTTTTCCCTGATCATATCTTGCGGAATATCATAATAATACGGATTTATGTCTTTATATTCGGTCCTTAAAAACCTGAATAATTCTAAATAAAACTGCTCTTTGAAAAATTGTTTATTATTATTAAAATAAAAGTCAATTGCCCGCATAGCTAATTTTTTAAAAACATCGTAATCGAAGTTAATCTTGGGCCACTGTATGGCAAAACGTAATATAAGCTTTTCTATATACTGATTTAATAAATCATCATCTATAACACCATTTTGATTATTTATTATAGAAAAACCACTTAAAAAATCACGTGATATATCAAAGTTTCTATCTATTTTTTCTATAAGCTCACCCGGAATTTTATCCGAAGGAAAACAGTCGCTGGAAAGACCGTTCAATTTATAAAAAGGGACACTCTCTCCGTTTAGAGAATATACACCTGGTATTTTTCTTAATATTTCAAACAATAAACTTGACCCGGATCTAGGAGCAGAATTAATAAGCACTACATTTCTTACGTCTTTCAAAGAAGCCTTAAGCCAGATCTGTTCGTTATCCTTTCTTGCAATTTTATCAAATATACCTTTTCTAAAATTAGCTACCTTATTCAGGTGATATACTGAATCTTCATTAGATAATTTCACTTTATTATTTCCTTTAATTTGATAAATTGTAAAAACCAAAATTTCTTATATCTTAAGAAATTATTCTTATCACTTAAAAAATATTTTATTTGAATCTTTAACATAAGAAATATTTCTTCAAATAAATACTTAATTTTAAATTTTATATTTCTATTAAAAATCGTTCCAGAAGCAGGATTTGTTAATTCATAATGAAAATGATTCAACTCCTGAACAGCTATAGCTTCAAATAATTCAATCTCATCTTTACGCAATTCAACTTTGAATTTTCCATAATTATTTTTCAGAATTGGTTCAGCAGTATTCTTCCAAGCTGCACTTATACTGCTGCCTTTTTTTGCCTCATTAGTTTCAAAAAAATCAAGCATATTTTCTTCATATGGCTCATTCAAGAAAAGACAGATGGATTCAATAAAACCTTCAGGGTCATCTAAGAGATCTTCATATCTGAGTAAAAGCATATCACTTTCAGATAGTCTATTTAACCAATAGATACCGACCTGCTGTTCTCTTTTCCATAATTTAGCTATATAATAGACGCTGTAGTGATTAAATATAGTCTTTTTAGCGGAGGCAGCAACATCTCTTCCATCCCGAACCATATATATAAATTTAGCCTGGGGATAATAATATCTAACCTGAGCAATATGGTTAATCATAAATGTACTCTTACAACCCCATCTTTTTTTATTAGTACTTTCAAGATATTGTTCGTATATAACAAAAAATATGTTTATTAAATTCCTTTCTTTAACAGCATTGAAGATTTTTTCTTTATCAATTTTAATTCCCCAAGGGTAGGGATGCAGTTCAACCGCCTTTACTACATCTTTGATCAAATCTCTAAAATTATTATCAACCTCAAGATTATTATTTAACAATTTTAACCTAAAAAAATTCTTTAGTATATGAGGAGGATGAGGAATGGCTATATTCGAATGAGAGTTTAAAATAACTCTCATTAAATTCGTGCCGGATCTTTCACTACCTACTATAAATATAGGATTCATACTAATATTGCCTTTTCTTGTTTATCTTAATAGACACTGAACAAATATATTTTCTATAACCTAAGTTACCGCGAATAAAAATCAACTTCCATTACAAAGATAGCTTATAGTTGTAAAATCATTATTAATACTACAAAATACTGCTGACTTATCTCTGTAAAAATAATACACTTCTTTGATTATATAAATTGTTTTATTTCCAAGTTTATCTAAATATTGCCATTATACATTTCTTCATTACAATAAGAAATTTAGGCATAATATTCTTATATTTAACATTATAATCAATATTCCAACAATTATCATCAATACCCGAATCGGCAGTTTTTTACAAGTATAGGCTGCCAAAGGGGCTGCTAAAACACCTCCAATAATCAAACTAATAATTATTTTCCAATGGGATAACCCTATTAGAGTGAAAAATGTTGCAGCTTCAACAACGGTAACAAAGAATTCAGCTAAATTAACAGAACCAACTGTTAATCTTGGATTATGCCCTCTGGCTATTACAGTAGATGTTACTATTGGTCCCCAACCACCACCTCCAATTGCATCAAAGAATCCTCCGATGAGACCTAAAGGTAAAATTTTAGTTTCTACCTCTTTTTCTTTATTTTTTTTAAATGCCCTTTGGAGTATTATCAAACCCATTATAAACAAATATAGGCTGATAAAAGGCTTGAACGCCTTTCCAGAAACAGTAGTAAGGATATATGCTCCTAACGCTCCGCCTATTATTCCCGGAACTAAAAGCCTTTTAAACAACTTTTTATCTATATTTCTAAAACGTACATGTGAAATCCCGGAAACAAAAGTTGTAAATATCTCTGCCGTGTGGACGCTTGCACTGGCAGCAACCGGTGGGATACCAACACTAAGTAAAACGGTTGTTGAAATAACTCCATAGGCCATTCCTAATGCTCCATCTATCATTTGAGCAATAAACCCAATTATTATAATAGAAAGAATCATACTTATCTCATAATTATTGGCAACAGATTAAATATATATTCGTTCCTTAAATAAAGGCGACCGCCAAATGAAATTGTATTCATCAGTTGTTCCTGTATGTAGATAATGAGCATCGGACTTTCCAGGATTTAAATATTTATTATTGAAAGAAAATCCTTCAACAGCAAAAGCAATACGGCTTATTAGTATAAAGATAGCTATGGATGATATAGTAAAAATAATTCGTTTAGACAATTTAAATTTTTTTATTTAATTTCTTATATTTTACGATATTTTTTACAGATTTTATTATACTATCTACATCGAGCTTATTAATCCGATACAAATATTCTCTACTACCATACTTTCTGCAGAATTCATCTTTTATTCCAATTGATTTAAACGAAGCAGTACTATTTTTAGCAAGCAACATTTTACCTACTAAATCTCCAATACCTCCCTCAAGAAAGTGTTCCTCCAGAGTAACAATATTTTTTATATGTTTAATCTCATTCCAGAGTTTATCTTGATTTAACGGCTTAATTCTGAAAAGGTCTATTACTTTTACACTAATCGAACTATCTGATAATTTTTTAGCAGCTTGCAAAGCAGAATAAACCATTCTACCTGTAGCTATAATACACATATCTTCCCCTTCTTTTAAAACAGTAAATCCACTCGATATGTCGATATCAACATTATCTTTATATGCCAGAGGAACACCAGTTCTATCCAACCGTATATATCGAGGACATTTTTGTTTATAAGTTGCCTTAAGTAAAACCTCAGCCATTAAGCTGTCACAAGGGCTATAGATTTGCATGCCCGGAAGGGCACGCATTAAAGCTATATCTTCCGTACCATGATGAGTAGGCCCTAAAGTTGAATAATCAAAACCGGCACCAATTCCAACAACAGTTACGGGCAAATTCATACAACACAAATCAACTCTAATCTGCTCATAGCAACGCATGGTTACAAAAGGTATAATCGCATAAACATAGACTTTTTTCCCGGCCAAAGCCAGTCCTGCCGCCACACCTATCATATTTTGCTCTGCAATTCCTACATTAATATATTGGTTACTCAGTTCTTGCTTAAATTTATCGTGGCATATTGCACCTGTATCTGCAGTAATTAAAATTACATTTCTGTCTTTTTTTGCTATTTCAAACAAAGCATCGAAAAATGAATCCCGCATTCCTTTAATCCAGCGTTTCAATCTTACTTCCTCCTTCCTTTATTTAATTCTTTCAAAGCAATTTTTAACTCTTCTCCAACAGGGATACGATAATGCCATATCGGCTGGTTTTCCATAAACGAAATACCTTTACCCTTAGTGGTCATTGCAATAACTGCCAGAGGTTTCTTTGATAAACGCACCTTAAATTTATTAAAAACATTTATAAGATTCTTAAACGAATGACCATCAACTACAACAACATCCCAGCCAAAAGCTTGCCATTTATGTTTCAATGGTTCTATTTCTAAGGAGTTTTTAAGAAAATCGGTTGCGGAAAGTTTATTATGATCTATGATAGCTATTAAGTTATTTAAATGATGATGCCCTGCAAATAAACTTGCTTCCCAAGTACTTCCTTCATGACATTCTCCATCACCCAATAATGCAACAGTGATATATTTTTTTCTATCCATCTTTGCAGCCAAAGCTAATCCTGCAGCGATAGAAAGACCATGCCCTAAAGAACCAGTAAAAGCTTCAACTCCCGGGATAGTATTCTCGGTATGCCCTCCTAAACGGCTTCCTTGAAAAGTAAATGTCATCAACTCCGATACCGGGAAAAACCCTAAATCTGCTAAGATAGCATATAACGCCACAGCAGCATGTCCTTTGCTTAATATAAACCTATCACGCTTAAGCCACTCAGGATTTTTGGGCTTAATATGTAAAATGCCTCCATAATAGAGTGCAACTAAAATATCAATGCATGAAAAAGATGGTGCTATGTGCCCAGCTCCTGCATTAACAGTCATTTCTAAAACCCTTTTTCTTATCCAACCCGCTTTTTCTTTCAATTCCATTATCTGCATTTGTGTCGATTTCTTTATCTTAACTGTTTTATTTTCCATCCTATAATCTCTTAAATTTTAATGCCGTTTAGAATACCACTCCGGCCCATAAAATATCAATGTTTAAAAATAATCCCTTTAGTTTTTTTCCAAAAGTGTTTTAATCCATTTTTTATCCATCAAAAATTTAAAAATTTCTTTAGCAATAATAACATCACCTAATTCTGTCAATTTTTTTCATCTCTCCCTTGTTTTTTGTAACATTCTTTCAGACCACTATATGCCATGTTATAGTTTGGATTTATTTCAAGTGCCTTTTTAAACATTCCTTCTGCTTCTTTG
>CAZLTA010000046.1:0-8375 GCA_964562345.1 uncultured Planctomycetia bacterium | reverse complement strand
ATGCTGCTTTCATGGTTAATAAAATTACGCCCGGGATGCTTAGGGATGCTCCCGGGATAGATGATATCCTGCCGGATTTTTTAAAATTTTTAGGAAAGAACAAATTTGCTGCCTACAATGCGGGGTTTGATTTGTCATTTTTGAATGCAGAACTTAGGCGTTTTAGTTATGATACTATTTCTCCAAAAGATGCAATAGATATTTATATTTTAGCAAAAAAAATTCTGCCTAATATAAAACGTTATCCTCTTTGGAATGTAGCTAAGAACTTGAATGTATCTATTGCGGCAACTCATCGTGCCCTTGCTGATGCTCAGGTTGCCGCAGAGGTATTTATCCGGCTGCTTGAGCGGGGTGGAGATAAGCTTTTAAATATTGTACATTTGAATTATACCGGAACATTAAAAGTTTTGGAAAATGCGATTCAAAGTAAAAATTCAGTAAATATTAAATTTTTTAGTAACACAGGGCAGATGCTTGAAAAAAATGTTTATCCCTGTAGAATTATGGAAGTTAAAGGGAAGGATTTTCTAGAATTTGAGTTTCAAGACAAAGCTGGCTCAGTGCCGATTCTACTTATTGAGGAGGTAAGGCAATGATATTTCCTGTAGCAGCGATGTTTATTACAGCGATTGTATTTTCTTTTCTTATCTGGCTGGTTTACAAAAGGTTCTGGATAAAAGTCGATCCTATACTTGAGGAAGTTGTAAGCATGCTTCCGGGGCTAAATTGCGGCGCCTGCGGTTTTACAGGCTGTCAGAATTTTGCCGAAGCACTTATTAAAGGAGATAATATCACCTGTCCTGTAATGGGATCCGGTATGGATGCCGTCTATAAAATTCTTGGCCGGCAGGATTTTGGAAGCAGAACATTTAAAGCCGTTGTCTTCTGCGGAGCTGGGAGAGATAAAAAGACCTTTTATGCAGAATATCGAGGAATCAAATCCTGCCGGGCGGCAAATGCATATTCATCTTATCAGGCCTGCAGTTACGGCTGTCTGGGATTTGGCGACTGCAGGAATGTTTGCCCTTCTGATGCGATTGAAATTATAGATGGTGTTGCAGTGGTTGATATTGACAAATGTACTGGGTGTGGTTTATGTATTAAAGAATGCCCGCGCAATATTATCAGGCTGGTAGAAAAAAAGAAAAACTTTCTGCCTTTGGTTGCTTGTTCAAATAAAGATAAAGCTCAGGATGTAAGAAAGGTATGTTCAGTTGGTTGTATAGGCTGCGGTATTTGTGTAAAAACAGGTCCCGACGGCGGATTTACCTTGAATGAGAATCTGGCTGGTATAGACTATAATAAAGTTGAGCAATTTGATGAAGAATTGTGGAAGAAAACAGCGGAGAAATGTCCTCAGAAAACAATTCAGGTGAAATATTCTGAGGCAAGTAAGAAATGAAAAAATTTTCAGTCTTTGTTTCAGGAAACGGTTCCAACCTACAGGCGATTATAGATGCTGTCGGCCGGGGTGAAATTAATGCCAGGTTGGTTTTAGTTGTATCTGATAATAAGGATGCCTATGCAGTAAAACGGGCAGAAAACTCCGGTATTGAAACTTTTTGTTTCGAGCCCAAAAAGTATCAGAATAAAGGAGATTATGAGAAGACTATTATTTCTGAACTAAATAAAAAAGAGGTGGATTTTATAGTTCTTGCGGGATTTATGAGAGTATTAAGTTCTTATTTTATAGATAGATACAGAAACAGGATTTTAAATATCCATCCTGCTTTACTGCCGTCTTTTCCGGGGGAGCATGGGGCGGGAGATGCTTTGAAAGGAGGTGTTAAGTTTACCGGGGTAACTGTACATTTTGTTGATGAAGGGGTTGACTCTGGGCCGATAATATTGCAAAATATAGAACCTGTTTATGAGGATGATACTGAAGACAGTTTGTTGGAGCGTCTTCATAAGATAGAGCGCAGGTTATATCCTGAGGCAATACAGCTTTTGATTGAAGATAAGCTTAAGGTTGAGGGAAAATGTGTTAAAATAGTAAGGTGAATGAAATGCCTACAGGGGAACTTGTACCCTCTGGTTTGACACCGAGAAATGTGGGAACATTTCCGGTACGGGGTCCTGGAAATGCTTGACATTTTACAGGGTTTCGAAGAAATCAAGGGGGTATATAATTCGCTCTACGATTTACGTTTCCTACGTTTCGTAAATCGTAGAGCTCATTACGCAGACGGCTAACGCCTAAAATTTTTAGCTTCAGGAGAGGCTGAAAATTTACTGCTCATAATTCGCAGACGGCCTATGGCCTATCCCGAAAATTCGGGAACTGCTCATTAAGAAGGAAGATAGTTATGAAAATTAAGCAGATTAAAGCTCGTGAAATTTTAGATTCTCGTGGTAACCCGACAGTAGAGGCAGATGTTATTTTAGATGATTCTACATTAGGCCGGGCTGCTGTTCCCTCCGGTGCTTCTACTGGTGAACATGAAGCATTGGAATTAAGAGATAACGATAAATCCCGTTATCTAGGTAAGGGAGTATTGAAGGCAGTGAATAATGTGAATAGTATAATTGCCCCTACGCTTATCGGCCAAGACGCGACCCATCAACGTGAGATTGACAATATTATGTTAAAACTGGACGGTACAGAGGAAAAGAAAAACCTCGGGGCTAATGCTATACTGGCTGTTTCTATGGCTGTGGCACGGGCTGCAAGCATATGTTTGAAAAAACCGCTTTACAGTTATCTTACCCCTGCCGAATCATTTTTGCTGCCTATTCCGATGATGAATATTGTTAATGGTGGTCAGCATGCGGATAATAATCTGGATATTCAGGAATTTATGATTGTTCCTGTCAATTTTAAGACTTTTAGAGAAGCGCTTCGCGCGGGCTCTGAAATATTTCACAATCTGAAGAAAATATTAAAATCCCGCGGTCTTTCAACTGCCGTGGGCGATGAAGGCGGTGTGGCTCCGAATCTGGATACGGATGAGGAAGCGCTTAAAGTTATACTCGATGCAATCGGCTCAGCAGGATATAAAGCCGGGGAAGATGTGTTTATCGCTTTTGATTCTGCTGCCAATTCGTTCTATGAAGACGGAGTGTATAAATTCCAGGGGCAGAATCTTACCGCATCTGCAATGGTTGAGTATTACAAGGATATAGTTTCAAGATATCCGATTATTTCGATAGAAGATGGTTTAGCAGAAGATGACTGGGATGGCTGGGAAATTTTAACAAAAGAACTGGGAGAGCGCCTGCAGCTTATCGGTGATGATATCTTTGTTACCAATGCCAAAAGGCTGCAAGCAGGTATTGATAGACATATTGCCAATGCGATACTTATTAAGGTTAACCAGATAGGGACTCTTACTGAAACACTTGATACAATGAAACTTGCCAAAGAAGCCGGGTATAATAGGGTTATTTCACACCGTTCAGGGGAGACAGAGGACACATTTATTGCTCATCTAGCAGTTGCAACGTCTGCTGCCCAGATAAAAACAGGTTCTTTATCCCGCTCTGAGAGAATAGCGAAATATAACGAACTTTTAAGGATTGAAGAAGAATTAAACGGAGCAGGAAAATTTGCGGGTATCTTATGTCTGGAAGAATTAAAAAAAGGATTTTGCAAAGTATAATCGTTCTGGGACTTCTTGCGATAGTTTATTATCCCGGTTACAAGAGGGTGCAGGAGTCGAAAGCGAGGAATAGAGAATTAGCCGGGGAAATAAAAAGGCTTTCCGAAGAGAATTTAGAATTAGAGAAAAAGCTTGAATTACTTCAGACTGATATGGTATATATAGAAAAGCGTGCCCGGGAGAAATTAGGGGTAGTTAGGGAAGGGGAGATTATATACGAGTTTGTTCCTGAAGAAAAGCAAGGATCGCGGGGTGGAGCAGTCAGGTAGCTCGTCGGGCTCATAACCCGGAGGTCGCAGGTTCAAATCCTGCCCCCGCAACCATTAAAATTTTCAGGTACTTGACAGAGTTAAAATGTTATGCTATGTTTTTGCATTGCATATATGGATATAATTCGCAGACGGCGGGCGCCTTATGCTCATTATACTTTTAAGTTATTTTTGAAATTGATAAATATATGAAGACATTTATGCGTAAAAAAGAGGATATCAAAGAAAGGAAGTATTACCTTATTGATGCCGAAGGTAAAACATTAGGCAGGCTTAGTACGTCTATTGCAACTTTACTCATAGGTAAAGATAAGCCTGATTTTACTCCTCATGTAGATTCCGGCGCAGCTGTAATTGTAATAAATGCTGTCAAGGTTCAAGTTACAGGCAAAAAAAGTGAAGAAAAAGTTTACAAAAGTTATAGTGGTTATCATGGAGGGTTGAAACTAATTAAATTTAAAGATATGTCTGAAAGCAAACCGGAATATATTATTAGACATGCAGTTCGGGGTATGCTTCCCAAAAATAAACTTCAATCACGCAGAATTGCGAGGCTCAAGATTTACAGGGATTCTACGCATCCACACCAGGCTCAAAATCCTATTTCTTGGGAGGTAAAGTAAAATGGCAGAAATATTAGAGAAAGATAAGAAATCCAAAGTATTGGCAACAGGTAAAAGAAAGACTTCGGTAGCAAGGGTTCAATTGATGCCTGGCAGCGGTAATATAATAATTAATGCTAAACCCATTGAACAATATTTCCCCCGAGTGTTATATAGACAGTGGATTATGGCGCCGCTTAAAGTCGCAAATGGAGTTAATAAATTTGATATTAAAGCAAAAGTTGCAGGCGGCGGCCCTACAGGCCAGGCTGGAGCAGTAGCTTTAGGTATTGCTCGCGCTCTGGTTATTTATGACGAATCTTACCGGGGAGTATTGAGAGAAAAAGACCTTTTGACTCGTGATCCCAGAATGGTAGAGAGGAAGAAGTACGGTTTAAGAAAAGCCAGACGTGCACCTCAGTTTTCAAAGCGTTAATTTATACTTAATTTCAATAAGATTCCGGAAGTATTTTAATTTACGTCATTCTCCTAAAAACTTTTCGATGTAAGCTATTAATTCCTGAGGAGCTACAGGTTTGGCGATAAAAGTTCTCCCTCCGATGGTGCCGGAATGAGAAGCTACTTCTTTTTTCCGCGTCAGGGCTGTAACAAATATTATAGGAATGTTTCTTGTTGCCTCACTTTTCAGTAGATTTTCAGCCACCTCAGAACCATCCATAACAGGCATTAATAGATCCAGTAATATCAAATCCGGAGAATCACTTTTAGCTATCTCAAGTCCTTCTGGTCCGCTGGTAGTTGTTAGGATTTCAAATTTACCTGTTTCTTCCAAGTTCAGTTTAACAAAGTGACAAAAATCTTCCTCATCGTCAATTAAAAGAATCTTTTTCTTCATATTTTCATCTCCTTTTTAAGAAATTGGCAGGTTAATAATTACATCTGTGCCCCGGCCTTGTTCGCTCTCTATTTTTATAGTTCCATGATGCCTTTCAATCATTCCTTTTGTAACAGCCAGTCCTAAACCGGCATTTTCTTTCGTCCGTTTTGTCGTGAAAAAAGGGTCAAAGACTTTGTAAAGATTTTCTTTTGTAATCCCGCATCCGTTATCACTGAATACAATCTGGATATTCTTTGTTTTAACAGAACCGTCTGTTTGACTTGTGCGTATAGTAATTATTCCTTTCTCATCTACAGCGTCGATTGCATTAAGCATGATATTTAAAAACACCTGTTTAAGCGGATTGTTATCCATTTTTATTTTTGGCAATTCAGGGCTCAAATTTTTTACTATAGAGATATTTTTAACATCAATTTGATATTTCATAAACACCACTGTTTCTTCGATAACCGAATTTATATTTACACTTTCAAATTTAGTTAAAGCCGGCTGGGAATAATCCAGGAGGTCTATTATTATTTTATCTGCTCTAATTGCTGCTTTTTTTATTCTTTCTGCAGCATCAATTACCAGAGCATCGGATGATGAATTTTTTATATATTCAATGCCCTGTATAATTATTGTCAGGGGGTTTTTGATTTCATGAGCAACGCCTGCAGACAACTGTCCTAAAGATGCCATCTTTTCTGCTTGAACCAGCTGAACTTGAACTTCTTTTAAATCCTTAACCATTTTATTGAATGCAGCGGCTAAATCGCCAATTTCATCATTGAGTTTAATGTCGATTGCTGTATCTAAATATCCTTCACCTATTTTTAAAGCAGAGTCTCTTAATGATATAAGTGGGAGAGAAACAGTCTTTCTGAAAAAAAGGACGCTTCCTAAGATCAGCATAACATTTATCAGAAATCCTCCCAGGGTTATTGAATATAACAAATATTTAGTCTTCTCCTGGTTAGAACGAAGCATCTCAATTCCTTCATAAATGAATTGATGGAATTTTTCAGCAATCATTAAGGTGTTGGTTGCCTGTTTATCCATTTTCTCCATTAAGGAGATTGTCTCTGTGCCTTCTATGTCCCCGGGTGTATTGAATAATTCAAGAGCCGTCTTCTTTAGCCGGGCGTATTCTGATGTCACATAATTAAGCAGCCTTCTGCTCCCAATTTTATCTATTTCCAGTTGATACATCTTTTCAATTAAGCTTTCAATATCAGTACTTACTTTTCTAAAATTATTTTTTCTCTTATCCAAATCGTTGATAGGAATAGCTAGCTGCACCAAAAAACTTTCCAGTGTTTTTGTTGAATCTAATATTTTTAACTCTTCTCCAAGGTTTTTTGAACAATGTTCATATTGGCGGGAGATCAGAGAAGCCGTTGACATAAATAATACTATCTCAACGAAGAATATAGAAAAGATTATACTGAATTTAGTTCCTAGTTTAATCCGCATTATTCATTTGTTGTATACATCACAAATATTATAGATGACTTTCTGCGAAGAAGCTATCGTAAATGTTTCCAGTTAAATAAATTATATAACTTTACTTAAGTCTTGCAAGATGAAAATGTTGTTGTTTTTAAACGCAGGTCTATTATGATCCTTGAAATCGTATAATTTATTTGGTATAAGAATATAAACCTGAATATATATACGGGGTGTGGCTCAGCTTGCTTAGAGCGCCTGGTTTGGGACCAGGAGGCCGGGAGTTCGAATCTCCCCACCCCGAAATAATAGACGATTGGTTTATTTTGTAAATGTCCCTGTAGCTCAATCGGATAGAGCATCTGCCTTCTAAGTAGAGGGTTGGGGGTTCGATTCCCTCCAGGGACGCGTATATTATCAGATTTCGGTGGGTGTAGCTCAGTTGGCAGAGCGCTTGACTGTGGCTCAAGTGGCCGCGGGTTCAAATCCCGTCATCCACCCCAAACTGGACACGGAGTCGAAACGCTGGCCTTATTGGCCAAACTTTCGGCTTTGTTCGGGACTGAAGCCTTATCTCGATTTGATATCGGGATAAGGCTTTTTCCATTTTTAGGATTGATTTGGGGAATTGTGCTTGGAAGGGCCTCTTCGATTGGCTGGTCAATAAACATATTAATGGCTATTTTGTCTTCATAAATAATGATGTCTTTTATCAGTGCCCGTAAAAGGCTTCTTTGAGCCTCAGGCGGGGCTTTGTCGATGTATTGCATGGCAAAGCGGATATTGCCTTGCAGAAACTCGCCGGAATGAGCATTCATTTTAGCGAGTTTTTTCTGTATTTGGAGCTTATCGATTTCTTCTTCCAATTTGGAGATATCACTCTCGATGGTGGTCATTTTGGTTTTGTATGTTGTGCCCTGGGCAATTGTACCATTTAGGGCTAATTCCAGCAGTTCCCTGGCCTCATGGCGCAATGAATTTAGTTTCGTTTCCATTTCCTGGAACTTCTTTTCAGCGTTCTCGAATTTTATCTGGGAATCCAGTATGGCATTGCCGATGGCTTTTATGATGATTTCCTGATCCTTTAAGGCTCGTTTGAAATAATCGATTATGGCCCGGTCAAATGCGATTGCGGATACACGTTTATTCGAACAGCCAAGAGATTGTCTTGCTCTCCCGCATTCATAATAGAAAAATTTACGTTTGCCGCGGCCCGCGGAATGAACACTTACCATATGACTTCCACAACTCCCGCATTTGATAAGTCCAGCCAGAAGAGCGTTATATTCTCTATGTACTTTGGTTAAATTATGTCCGGGAAGCCGTGCGCTCAAGATACGATTTGCCTTGTCCCATAATTTTTCATCCACAAGCGGTTCATGTTGTCCTTTATGGATTTCACCATTATATTGCAGATAGCCTTTGTAAAATGGATTCTTCACGATATTGGACAATCCCTGCCGCCGCCATATTTTTCCATTAGATGTTTTTATATTTCGATTAATAAGTTCATGCGCTATTTGTGTGAGGGATCTGTTATCAGCCGCCATTTCCCACACAATCCGGATGTGGGGAGCGACTTCATCATTAATAATAATTTTTTTTGGTTGTT
>CAZLTA010000045.1:0-8473 GCA_964562345.1 uncultured Planctomycetia bacterium | reverse complement strand
ATCGGGATACCTGTATCATTCCAGATGTTTATAAAATCATTAAGTGCTCTTTTGCTGATATCTCTGGTTAATACTTTCGGTCCGATTGTTATTGCGACTTACGGTATTGGAATACGGCTTGATATGTTTGCATTTATGCCGGCGCTTTCAATCGGAATTGCCGTTTCCTCAATGGCTGCCCAGAATTTGGGAGCAAGAAAGATTGAGCGGGTGCCTGAAATTTTGAGATGGGCGTTATTGCTTTCACTATGCATAGCAGGAATCGTTTTTACACTCTTAAACGTATTTCCACGCCAAATCGCAGCTCTTTTTACACAGAGCTCTGAAGTATCGCTAAATGCCGTGCAGTACATACACATTGTAAGTTTTGGTTACATTCTATTTGCAATAATGTTTGCTTTTAATGGAATCATAAGAGGGGCAGGAGATACTATGGTACAGTTGTTAATTACTGTAATTTCACTCATTGTTTTAAGAATTCCTCTGGCATATTTTTTGGCAAATCATACTTTGTTAAAAGAAATAGGTATCTGGATAGCGCTTCCGGCAGGTGTCTTTGTTGCGACAATCTTGAATATATCCTATTATTTAAGCGGCCGCTGGAAGAAAAAAATCATTTTGTAGAAATATTCTGTCGATTTGACAATCCTCTGTTTATAAGTTATATATATTATATAGGCTTACATACTTTATAAAGCATATAGGAGGGGGGATGTTTACAAAGAGGTATAGGTGTATTTTAATTCTGCTATTAATTCTTATTTTTCCCGACAATCCTGCTTCGGCCCGTAGAGTCAAAGGAATTACTTCCTTTGCAAAAATCCTAAGTGAAAATGAATCCGGCAAATTAAGCCGGCAGGTTGCTCAAGAGTTAGGATTAAAGAAATTAACATCTCCGTCTTTATCTTTAGCCCTTGTATTGCAAGAGGCTAATTCCTTTAGTTTCGGTAAAAACTGGTATGGCTACGAAAATTGGGCTGAGGGAGAAAAGGTGAAATTTATTCGGCTGGGCTATTTGTTTTTTATTGATGAGGCAATGTATTCCAAATTAAGTCCACAGCTAAAAAATGACTTAGGGAATAACGCCATTGTTGTTAAAAATCTTAGCAGTAATATTCTTACAAATTTTAAGGGACAGGCATATTATACACTGACAACAATTGCTGCGATGTTAAATAGTGATTTATCAGGTAAGCGCATAATAGATTGCGGCGCGGGAGAGGGAATACTTTCACTTGTAGCAAGCAAGTTAGGGGCGAAGTTTTTAGACCTTATTGAAACCAGCGGGATTGAAATAACCAAAGCGAAGGTAAACCTGAAGTTAAATGGGTTAAAAGAAAATCGTGACTTCAATCTTATTTGTAAGAATTTGAACAATATAGATAAAGTTGCTAATCAGCTTAGTAAAACAGATTTAGAAACGGTTGTTATTTCTAATATAGGTACTTGGCCAGGTTCCTATCCTGGGGTGAGTAATCAGACTTCTATGCAGCTTTTACAGTTAATACCAAATGCAGCAATATTTATTGCCGGGGGATATAACACTTTGTTAAACAATAATGCTATCAGGCAGGATAAAAAGGCAATATGTTCAAGAGGATTTAAAATACAGAAAGACGAGGCAGAATTTGGCAATATTGGAAAATTCGTTGCCTGGATAGCAGTTAAGAAATAGGGATGGGAAAGTGGAACTAAGAGATGAATTGATTAATATACTTAAGAGATCTTTTCAAGAAAAGTCTAAAAAAGTAGAGATGATTTTTTCTTTTTTAGGCGAACGTAAAGATGATGTGGTTAAAAAATTTCTTCTTTCCTCTATAGAAGATGATATTTTACCTCCGGAAAATAAAAATGCTGTGATACTTGCTTTGGCTCATCAATGGTGGATGGATGATAGTGAGGTGAAGTCTGTTTTAACAGATAGTGTAGATTTAAGTGGGGAATATAAAAGTTATGATTTTGCTGTAGCTTATGAGTTCGTTAAATTTGGGGATGGTGCTGAGGAAGAAAAAGCCATTAAATTTTTTGCTAAAGTAGCTCAGGATAATACGCTTCCATTTATTATTCGTGACTACGCTTTTTCCATCTTACAAAATCAATTTTAAGGATATGGAGCTAAATATTAAAAATATTATTCTGGCTGCAGTTTTGGCTTTGGGGATAGGCATTCTTTTTGTTAATTCTACATGGGCAAGGAGGATAAAGTCAGCAGATACATTAGTAACTAATCTCTCATTAATTAAGAGGGAAGATAAAATTAGAGAATTAATTGAGAGGAGAGAAGAATTGAATGGAAGAAGAGAACAGCTTACAGAAGAACTTAAGCAGTTAGAACAAAAAAGAGATTTAGCTAGAGAATATTTAAAAGGGGCTGTTACTGTTCAAGGTAGAAGGTACTTAGGAGGAGTAATAGCTAAATGTAAAGTTGAAATAAAATCCGGAAGAGAAGAATTAGAAGAAATCAGCAAACAAACTGGTGCAATTTTGCGGGAAATTTATAAACTTGAAGGAGTGATAAAGTAGGAGATTAACAAGATATGGGGTCTGGAAGATTTAAAGTAAAAAATATTATTGTAGCTTTTATACTTTGTTCTCAAAGTATAGATGTTCATTATGCCTTTGCCCGGCGGGTTAAATTTAACAAAGTAGATGAAATTCTTGCGCAGTATCATTCTGTTGATAAACAGGGGTTATTGGAACTCAATAATCATATTTTAAGAGGAGAGATAGAAACGGATATTACATTGGATGAAATAGAGGGATTTTTATCGCAATTGGAAAAAACCGAAGCAATCTTAAAAGAAGTATTCAAAAATTCTGGCAGAGAAATTAAAACTATACGATTTGATTTTTTTTCTGATTCCGGAGCAATAAAATTGAATACAAAAGATGCCGAATTAACAATTTTTCCCAATTCTGCCCTTTTTGCCAAAATGATAAAAGAATGTCCCGAAATAGCTGCTTTAGAAGAAGTAGGGCATCTTTACACAGCGCCGGCAGTTGCAGTCGAATATCCTTCTATTATAAGTTTTTTAGATGTTCTGGAAGGAAAATTGGAGCATCCTTTTTTGGAAGGTTTTAATCTTGGAGTTGATTTTAGCCGATATTTTAAAAGCTGCGGGGGGAATTTAAAAGATACGGGTGTTATTGATTCAATAAATGAAGCACTTAATGTAAAAATATTGATTGATTTATTTGGGGAAGAATATAAACAATCCTTTTCAGAAGAAAATGAAGCTGAATTTAATGATTTTAGAGCCTTTCTGGAGCAGAAAATAAGCAGGGGTGGTTCTGTCGACTTTAGAAATACAATTCCTGTATTTGCAAAATTTGAACTCATATCTTTGCTGACAGGAGATAAAGAGGAAGCTATGCAGATAAGAAAATATGCAGAGGGTATGTTTGCTAAAAATGTACAGGGAGGTTTTAAGGAAGAGTATAGAAGTTTTTATGAAACATTGAATGGTTTGATTTTCTCTGTGGGATTAAAGGATGAATTCAAAAAATGAAGTTGAATATTAAAAATATCGTTCTGTCTGCGATTTTGGTTCTGGGGATGCAGGTGCTTTCTATTGATTTCGCCTATGCCCGGAGAGTTAGGGGAGAAGCAATTTCTTATATTCCTGGAACCTCTGTTGAGATTGTTGGTGAGCAGAAGATACCATCTTCAGATAAGCCTGTTCTGGCCATATTCGATATCCATGGCACTTTGTTTAAAGCTACTTGGATGAAAGAATATGCTGATATTTATAATATTTGTACCGGAAGTGAGGATGGAGAAAGTTGGGTTGAGGAAAATGCCTGGGGAAAAACAACTCTGGAAGTGCTCAATCTTATAAGCGGAATATCCGGCAAGAAATTAGATGAAGTAGAAGAAGTATTTAGGGATGTTTATGAGTATTACAGGGTTGATAATTTGCCTGAGGCAATGCCATATGCTTTGGATATGGTTAAAGGCTTGGTCGAAGAAGGTATTCCTGTTGTGGCGGTAAGCGGAAGTGCAGGAGAAATAGTATTGCATCAGCTTGAACAAACGGGTTTTCTTGATTATATAAAGCCGGAGAATGTTATAAGTCAGAGGGATATCTCGACCGGACTTGAAAGGAATATTGATAGAGCTGATGTTATTAAATGTTTGAGAGAGAAATTTCCAAATCGTACAATTCTATATTTTGATGATTGGATTAAAGGTGTAGATAAGATTGCCAAGTCTGATTGTATTATATTTGGTTTGCCGCAAGGCGAATATAATAGTCAGGCGTGGCTGCAAAATCGGAAGCTTCAGGTTGCAGCAGGGGCAAATTATATTTTAAAAAGCTGGGCGGATTATAGAGATATTGTCGGTTTGGCAGTAAATACAAAGAGAGAAGAATTTTCTATTGCCGGAGATAGTCTCGAAGCAGTTGTTAAAGATATTCTATCTCAGCCAGAACCGGCAGCAGTATCTACTGAGCCCGGGTTGGTTAGTCGTTTTAATTCTTCAAATCAAGGCAGAGATTTTACGATTTATACGCGTTTAATGGATGCCGCATTGGAAGCAAAAGCAAATACTGTATTTCCCTATTTTGGTAATATTGAAGAGGGTGATGTTATTATAGATGCAGGTTCGGGTACCGGGCAGTTAGCAGAGTTAATAGCACGTGAATTCCGGGGGACGCAGGTATATGCGCTGGATATATCTCATGAACTTCAGGAACGTGCGGCAGAGAATCAAGCTTTGACATCTCTTGTATATGGTGATGCTCAGAATGTGAATTTTCCTCCCAATTCAGTCGACCTCAAATGTTATTTTACAAGCGGCCATGAAATTGAATCATTCGGAGGCAGTATGGTCAAGGCAATGAGAAGTACATTCACAGAATTGCATCCAGGAGGACGTGTTCTAGTAAGGGATTTTGTGAAACCTTCAAGAACAGGATGGGTCTATATGAAAATTAATTCTACAGATGGATTAGATAAAGTTCCTGAAGGCACCAGTCTTGAGGATATCAATTATAGCCTGCTTTCTTCTCGGGCATTGTTTGACCGCTTTTATCAGGAATTTCAGGGTGGAGGAGCGTTTGAATACGAGAGTATTGTAATAAATGGAGAAGAATATATAAAAATAAGGCCTGAATGGGCATATGAATTTTATATGCGTAAAGACTATACTGCCAACTGGCGTAATGAAATCAAGGAAAAATATTCCTACTGGAGTATTGAAGAGGCTAAGTCAATCCTGGAAGATATTGGATATGAAAATGTGAGAGTTATACTCGAATATAATGATTGGATTTTTTCTAACCGGCTGGAGGGTCAGATTGAGCTATATGAAATGGGTGAGGATGGAGAACTTCATAAAATTGAATTGCCGCCTACACATATGTTGGTTGTTGCAGATAAGCCCGGGGATATAGCCTCTGATACGGGAACAACAGATGTATTGCCTCAGGCTGTAGATTATCAGAAGCTGTTTTCAACTATCAATATTGATTGGGATAAAGGAATAGTTAAAATAGGAGAGCATGAATTTCAAGTTGAAGCAGATTCAATAATAGTTGGAACAAAGAAACTTATTTTTAGTTTTAAATTGAAAACCAATCCGCAGTTCGTCTTAAAAGTAGTACGTTCGGATACAAGGAATGACCACAATGTTTTCAAATCAATGTTTCAGATAGTCGAACGCCAGGAAGTTTTAGATGAGTTTAAAGTGCCGCATTTTAGTATTGTCGAAAGCGATCCCGAAGGGCCTCCTTATCGCTATGTCGTTCAGGAATCTGCTCCAGCCGGAGCTTTGTCAGCCGCAGGTTTAATTTTAGAAGGTGCTTTGACTGAAGAAGATATTCACCAAATTGCAGAAATTGTTAACAGAGTCGAAAAAAGCAAGCAGTGGCAGTTAGATATGAATCCTTTTAGCTGGTTTAAGGTTGTAAAAGAAGATGGAAGTACTCAGATGGTCTATGCTGCAGGGAAAGTATATCTTTATGATGAGCAGTGGGAGTTTTCCCGGATAGGACTTTTGCAGTGGATTGATAAAAAATACGTAGAGGAAAGCATAAACTATGGTGCGGCAATTCCTACAGAGAGGGAATACCGGGAATTTTTACAGAAGTGGCAGTCTGATAAAGGAAATGCAATTGAAATCTGGAAAAAATATCTTGGTCAATCTTTACAGCCTGCTGGAAGAGCAGCAAGGTATATAAATAATGGAAACATATAAAATCTTTATTCGAATTATTGTTGTTATGGTGCTTCTTATATCGCATCTTGCCTTTGCCCGGCGGATAAAGGGAAATGAACAAGATAAAAATGTCTCAACAGTGGTTTCTGGCAGAAACATAGCGGTAGAAAAATGGGAACTGAGATGGGCGCGAAGCCAGACAGCAGCAATATATCCCAAAAGGAATTACGTTGTCTGGTTAAAAAATATTTATGGAATTGTTAATCCCGATGGAGAAAATAAGACTATATTTTATCCTGGCATTGGCCCTTATATTGGTTTTGATGAAATTGATTTGGTTTCACCGCTTTTAGGTACAGGCTACACTAATCTTGTTGGAATTGATAAACAGCATCTTTCTTTTGATAAATTTGTGGAGACCGTACGGGCTGCCTTAAGAGTTGTTGAAGAGGCAGAGATAGAAGAATTTAAAGATTTTGGTAGTGAAAAGTATCAGGTTAAATTTATGTTTCAAGGGAAGAAGAGAACAGTTACAGTTTATTATGGAGTGGATGGGAACTATTTCTTCCCTGAGGAGCTTGAAGACAGATACGATGGAATTTATTCTCGTTGGATGACAACCGTATTTGACCCTACTATGGATATGCAAGCTCAGGATACGAGAGCTAAATGGCTTAAATTTTTGAATCCAGAGACTGGTTTTCTCATTACTGATAGCGAGTATCCTTATTTTGACAGGCAATCTAATGGTTTCTGGAGTAATTTTACGGAGATTCCTCTGCAAAATGTTATATATACCGCAGTTATAGCAAATGCTCGCAGAGCCCATCTTCTGGTGTTAAAAGGTCAAAAAGATAATGAAAATAATTAGGAGCGTCTATTCATTTTTAAGAATATGAAACTAAATATTAAAAGTACCATATGTACGGTTGTTTTGATCTTTATATTGTATGGATTATTTGTTCATTCAGCTTATGCCAGAAGAATGCATAATATTTTTGATTTTAACCGTATGCCTGAAGATTTTCAGCAGCTTAGGGAAGTGCTTCTTAAAATCGAAGAGTTTATTCCGAGGATTCAATTTGAGCAGAAATTTTTAGACAGTCCTAAAGACTTAGATTTTGTGTTGGGGAAAATGAAAGAGAATGGAATTACCCCTGAATTTATTCTGGATTTTTACCGGCTTGTTGAGGGAATAGAAACAGCTGCATCTGAAAAATTAAATACCACCATTAAAACGGATAGAATTTTCTTCAAACCTATAGGAAACAATGCCGAGGCAAGTTTAGTTTCAATTTCTGATTCAGGGAAAATCTCGCTTTATAGAATAGAGCAGGATGATTTCAAAAATAAAGATAATGTTTCTGTTTTGATATTTAATCTAGAGTATTTGTTTGATGCCTACAATATAACTGGAGGGCAATATAAAGAAGCTTTGAAAGCACTTATTGCACATGAATTAGGGCATAATTTATCTGACGTGGAAACAACAGGAGATTCCATAAGACAGATGCAATCAGGGTTTAATTCACGCTATACAAGTATTATGTTATCTAATCCCTCGCCGCATAATGACAAATTTCCTATTGGTTTTGTTATGAATAGGTTAAATGAAATAATAGCTGATACAATTGCGGCGCAATTAACTGGTTTAGAGGCAATGAGAGCGCGGGATAGATTCGAAGGTGCAACTGTGGGGCGTTCGTATTATTTGTTGCAGCCATTTTTAGATGCGGCGCCGAGGAGTTATATGACGGTATATGACGCCTGGCGGATTGCCAAAGCACGATTTTTAGGTCTTGATGATATAGCTGATGTTATAAGAAAACAGCTTTATATGTCTAATTCAATTTCAGAACACCGGGAGGCTTTTCAGCAGTTAGTTGAATATTTCAACAGTTGTTTCAAATACTGGGGGTTAAATATTCCGGGAGGTTAATTCAATATTCAAAACTCCTCTTGACATAATAAATACTGCATTTAAAATAGTAAACACAAAGTTGGTTAATTTACTCCCCCCTATCTTTCTTACGAAAGCAAAGAAGGGGTAATTTGCTCTACGATTTACAGACCCTTAGAAATCGCGAAGCGATTTCAAGGACTTAGTTTTGGGAATTCTACGAATTCCTCAAGGCACTGCGTTTCGTAAATCGTGAGCTCATTAGGAGGGTTGGTTTAATCCCCCTTAGCTTTCTTACGAAAGCTAAGGGGGATAATTCGCCCATGCAATTTACGTTCCTTACGTCCGTAAATTGCGGGCTCATTAGGAGGTGAAAAATGGCTGAAGAATTGATTGAGATTGGAATAGTAACG
>CAZLTA010000044.1:0-8791 GCA_964562345.1 uncultured Planctomycetia bacterium | reverse complement strand
CTTTGAGTAACTCCTTCTAATGTAACCACATCTAAATATTCATATCCATCTTCTCCAACCACAACTACAGCCATTTCCGGCCCCGGAGAATCAGAATTAAGCTCGCCAATTCCATGGTCCATTACCAAGTCAGAAGTTATGCCTGTTGAATTGAACGAAAGTTCTTCACCAACAGAACCATCCCTTTTATAAACATTGTCTCCTACTATCCGCTCTATTGCAGACATTCCAAAACACATCCCTTCCAACGAACCGCTCCTGTCATCTATCGGCCAGCCTGATACATCAGTTCCATCATGATGCCAGGCATATATCTTATCCTTAGCCTTAATAAATATTTCTAAATTATTATCCCCGTCAATATCCAATAATACAGGTTCATAGAAATAGAACTGTTTGTCAAATTTTTTGGGCCAGCCCGGATCTATCTTAAATTCACTGTTAATAACATATATTCTGTCGCCTCTATCAGTGGCCCTCACTAACACCGCTGCTAAAGAACCTGTTCCATATAAATTACCAACTACTATTCTGGAATAAAAAGCTAAATTATTTTCAGGGTCTTTTACACTATATTTTACATTTCCATTGCCATCATATGCAGCTAAAAGATACACATCTCCCGTTGCAGAGTCTATTACGTCAGATACAAGAATTTCATTCTCTCCATCATTATCAATATCAGCAACTACAGGTGTACATGCCTGTAACGTTAGCGGATAATACGCTTTATATGCCGGCTGAAGTCCAAGGACTAATTCATTTGCAGAACCATCAGATTCTATAACCATCATTTTTTGATAGTGAGCAGTTGAAGTCCCGGGATATATATATGAACATATTGCTTCTTTTTCTTCATCATTATCTATATCAGCAATTACCGCCGAACTCGGAGTAATTCCTGCAAACGGCACTTCTATAGGACGAGGATTAGGGCTAGGACAAGGACAACAACATTTTGAACCATCACTTTTTATTGCAGTAATAAATGAAGTAAACCCTCCTGCTTCTTCTTTTGTCCCTGTTACAATAATCTCCAGGCTCCCATCGCCGTCTAAATCTGATAAAGCCGGCGTTGTCCAGCTTCTCATCTGGAATAACACCGGGAACCCTTTCCTTACCGTTCCATTACTGTTAATGACATATAAATATGTACTTTTTATTTTTATTTGCTTTAAGTAGTTTTCTGCAGCCAGGAATATAATCTCATCAACCACCCCATCACTATCTATATTAGCAATTTTAATACCGCTGGTAATATAGCCCTGCAGTTTATAAGGGAACTCAAGCTGCATGCCCAGATAAACTTTTTGTTCTCTTTTTATACTTTCACCCTGGCTGTTTTCTACTATCAGCCGTATGATATGTTCACCTGGAGTTATATTATCCACATCATACTTGTCCAAGAGAATCCCGGCATCGACTTTTTGATGTACCTTACTTCCTAACGAAATCTTCACCCCACTATCCGCATTTTCAAGCTCCAGATAGTAATCATTAAAAGCAGCACCTGATGCTGTCCCCTTTACTGTAATCTGGTTTCCTAAAGTTACATCCGAAGTCGGATAGGTAATTTCTGCTTTCAATCCCTTAACTGTATCTACCGAATTCACAGCATTATAAGCATTTACTCTGCCATATCCAAAATATTTGTCCTTACCAGAAATCCCTATATCATCAGCACTTTTATACAAAATGTTTTTTACATCATCAACTGAAAGATCCGGATTTAAAGACAATATTAATGCAACAACTCCGCATACATGAGGAGCTGCCATAGAAGTTCCGGCAAGATTCTGGTATTGGTTACCTGGTTTACAACTCATTATACCCACTCCCGGAGCCGCTACATCAACCACATCGCCCCAGTTAGAAAATACTGCTTTATTATCACTGGAATCAGTAGCTGAAACGCATATAACTTCTTCATATGAGGCCGGATAAAAATTCTTTGCATCCGCATTACTATTTCCCGCCGCAGCTACCACAACAACATTATTATTATAAGCATCTTTTATAGCATCATGCATAGTCTGGCCATCCCCACCACCGCCTAAACTTAAGTTTATAACCCTTGCACCAGATGAAACTGCATGTCTGATACCCTGAGCTATGGCTGCAGTAGACCCGCTGCCGCCAGAATTAAGAACCTGCACTCCTAAGATTTTACATTTTGGCGCCACACCTATTACACCTTTATTATTATCAACACCGGCAATTGTTCCGGCACAATGAGTCCCATGAAAATGCACATCCATATCTCCAGAAGCATTATCACGCAAGTCTTCGTGATTAATATCTACCCCGGTATCAACTACCGCAACGGTGATATTTCCGGAACCATCTGTAATACCCCATGCCTCAGGAGCCTGTATTTTCTTAATGCCCCACAATTGATCAAATAATGGGTCATCCTGCGGATTAGCCATAATTTTATAAACATAATTAGGTTCTACATATTTTATATTACTGCTGTTTTTAAACCGGATTTCATCACATACAGCCTCTACATCTGCATCCTTATTTATCTTCATTCGATAAATATTGTTAAGGCCTGTTGTACTCTGCACTCCCATCTCTTCCTCAAACAATGGCTCTATCGATTCTACTTCGGCTGTAGTTAAATCCTGGAAATCATAAACACTCATTCCTGCATCCTGCTTATATTTAACAAGAACTTCTCCTGGAACATATTCCTGCTTTTCTACGGCTACACTTGCTGTTTTTAATTTGTTGTTTACCAGAACATCAAAATTAGGCCTGTTAGGGTCTATTTCAGTAATATCCACAGGCTCGGCTTTTCCAGGATCTCCAGCCTTCGGCGGATTTCCCGGGTCTACAATAGGAGGGCCGTCGCCTATCGGTTGTATTACAATATCGCCAGGGCCGGAAGCGCCTGGAGCAGATGGAATTCCAGCACGAGCCTGCCCCGGTATTCCTGCTAATGTAGTAGTATCTGGAGTCTTTTCATTTGAAAAATCTATAATATCATTCTCACCGATTTTAGAAGATAGAGAATTATCATTGCTATTACTTTTCTTTAAATTACTATTGGATACAGAATTATCTAAAAGGCTCCGCACATCTACTAAAGCTACTCTTTCAAATGCCTTCCCTAAATAGATTATCTCTGCACTATCAGTTTTACTTATTAACTCGAGTTCTTGACTTTTATCTTCTATTTTTTCTGTATCTTTTTTTTCTATCTCATCTTCTATTTGGCTGAATCTCTTCTCCAACAAAGAAACTTCGGGAGTAATTTTAGAACTTTCTTCCTTTTTTAAAGTTACTTTTTCACGCTTTGTATTCCTATATCCCGGAATTAAGAAAACCATGGACACAACTATTGCTAAACAAAAACCCCAAAGGATTATCCACTTCTTGTAGAAATCAACATTGCTTTTATCTTTTGTTCCTTCCATTTTTATCCCTTTCAGTCTCTTCATCTCTTTTTCAACCTCACCATAATGTATGCAAACTTCATGCCAAATGTATTTTTTTTGATAACACATTGAAAATAAATGAGTTAGCTGTAATAGTAACATCGCTATTGTGTAATTCACAACAAATGCGGAACTTAAATTGACACTGGAATGGAAACTTTGGTTACATTTGGAAGATTCAGCGAACAATCTACCGAAGAGAAGATTTCACAATGAATATACGAGAAGGCTTAATTTGAAATAAATATGTTCTCAAGATAAAAAACCGGGAGGCCCCGGTATTTTTTATTGAGCACATGATTTACAGGGTGGAACGAATGTAAATCATGGGTGTGAAATATCCTGGAAATTGAAGTTTTTAAGATTTATACAATAATCAACTGCTTGTTCGCCAAAAACATTCTTAGACCCAAACCTATAAACAGTGCTTGCATTAAACCGGATCTCTCCATAGAGCTATAAAATTACTAATATATATCCCAGAAAGATAAATAACAATGCACTAAGCAGTTTTATTTTACCAAGATGCCTTTTGATAAAAACAGCAAATTGTTCTGAAGTAACCCCGATTAAACCTAATAAAAATATTATAATAAGCGGAACGATAAACATTAGATTATACAACACAAGATAAGCCGCGGCTTTTACCTTTATAATACCGGGAAGCTGAGCCAAAAATGCAACCGTCGGGAAATACATCTGCCCTGTACAAACAGACTCCAAAATTGAAACTATAAACCCTACACCCAACGCAATAGCTATAAGCCTCACAATCCCCTGTTGTCTATCCTGTTCACGGTATCCTTTGCCGATAATTTTTTTAATCAAAAATTTTATCCTGCCGGGCAGCTGAAGTATTAAATTTTTGGGCGTTTTTTTAATTTTATAAACCAGATAATCGTATAAATTCAGCCCGGCAAGCAAAAATACAATCCCGATAATAATATAACGGAAAATACCAGATATCGTTTTATAGAATGCAAGCCTGTAAAATGCAGTAAACAACCCCAGCCCAATTAATAGATATGTTAAAAACACAGCAAATATAAATGAACTGCCGACATAAAACATCTCTTTTTTCTTATACCCCGCCATGGCAAGAAAAGAGATAAAAAAGATAATTACTGTAAAAGCACAGGGATTTATTCCATCTAAAAGCCCGGCACTGACAACAGCAGGCAGGGTAAATTTAGAAATTTTAGAGAATAACACGCTTTCTTTCTGCTCTTTAGAAAAAGGCAATAATTTCTCTTGAATGAATAAATCCATATTTTGTTTTATCCCATCTGCTCCCTCGAGAAGATTACCTGCAATAAATATTTTGGGAGTAAAATAATTTTCTTTGCCTAAAACCTGTTTTGTCTGCTGAAGCATCAAATCAAAATTTTCCTTTTTTGTTATATTATGCCTAATTATTGTTATCTTACCTTGATACCTTTTTTCTATTCCCTGCAGAAATTCGTTATAAATATATTCAGCTTCTTTATTACGCTGAATATATAAAGGATTATAAAAATAATCTATTTTTACATGCTCAAAAGGATTGTTAAAAATCTGCGCGCCGCTGAATAAAACATTTAAAATTCCCATCTCCAGGTTCTGCTCAATTTCATTCTTACCTATCAAAACTTTCTTACCCAGGAATATTTTGGGAATGCCGGCTTCATTAATATCAAAATATTTTTCCATCCTAAGCAAAAATTCATATTTCAGGGGCTGGCTGGTATCGAATTTAACTATATCCAGTAAATTTCCATATTTTACCATTATTGGGGGGAAAACTTTTTCTTCTACAACCTTACAGAAATGGCAGGATGGCGAAGAGAAAAAATCCAAGACTATTTTTCTGTCAGTTTTTAAATTTTCAAATGTCTGCTTCACCTCTGCTAACCCCAGCAGCTGCCTGAAATTAGACACCAGATATTGATTCTGCCATAGAATTAAAGGCGTACTTTTAACTCCCAGATTTTTATACAGCTCAGAATTAAAAAATATACCTTGTTTATGAAAATTGACTTTTATTCCCGAATCAAATAATATTTTTACGAAAGAACTATTTATAAACTTATTCAGTTCTTTTTTGCCTGCAATTATATCAACCTGATTAGATTCCTTTTTGCGGGTAAGATAATATATTGGAGAAACTTCTAAAACACGCTCTTTGGACATGATAAACTTATCACCTTTTTCTTCCCATCCCAGTTTGTTTTTCAAAATACTATCGACCGAAGCATTATCCCCCTTTTTTATGGAAATAAACGGCAAATAATTTATCTTGAATTTATTTATGAATTTTTCCGCCAGAGAAGACATAAAGGGGATGAAATTGCCTTTCAGCCTGAAATATTCTTCAAGCAAAGAAAAAATATCACCTGATGATTTATAATCTCCTAATCCGATAATTTTATATTCTGCAACCGGATGAGTTTTTTTATACTTCTCAGCTTTTACCTCTTCCAGAATCTTCACAACACTGTCCAATCCTGAAATTAGATATTCATTTTCCCAGAGAAATGTAGGCGAAGCATGGATATCTAAATGCTGAGCGGTCTTCAAATTTTCCCTGAGCAGGCTTTCTCCTTCTTTTCTCAATTTGCCTATTTTACCATAAGATATTCCTGCTTTCTTCAATGCTTCGAAATGACTGGTGTTTTCAGTTGAAAGAAGATAATCATACAATTTATTTGGCCAGTATTTTTCCATCAATAACTGATGAATATCCTCTTCCACTTCATCCGCACCGTGCATAGAATTAATCTGTCCATCTTCAATATCGGCAATAAAATAAAGCTTGATTTTTACCGGTAAATTATTCTCCTTTATGAATTTTATTATCTTCCATTCAGCCCGTTCGCCGTAAGGGCACATACTCATTACAAACAGGCTTAATTGATTGGAAATATGCCTGCGGTTTAAAAGATGCACATCTGTTATATACTGCAGTCTGGAAGACGGAAAGATAGAATATTGATCTTTCTGAATCAGCAGCCGTTTCTTTTTTAAGAAGTCTTTATCAGCACTATCAAGTTTATCCTTATCGTAAATAACAATCGGGAAGTAAGCGAGATGCAATTCTTTTAAAAGATTTTGTACTTTAGGATTCTTATAATTGTAATAAACATAATTGGACTGGGGCAGGTATTGCTTTAACCTTTCAGCAAAATCATGGGATATCTCTTTATCTTCCCCGATTACTGTAAGATATATTTCGGCTGAAGAAATCCGGGTTATTAACAAAGGAATAAATAGTAAAAAACCAACCTTTAAAAGATACCATCGTGTATTTCTCATATTGGATTATTTTACACGAAAAAATGGGAATTCTCAAAACAAAAAAGGCTCAAAGATTAAACTTTGAGCCTTTTAAGAAAATAGTTATTATAGGCAACCACATATCCAATGTGGATAAGGACTTGTTGTATAGTCACAATTCCCGCCGCCATTACAATTGTTATCACAATTGGGTGTATTATAATTACCTGCTGTACATGTCCCTGCTGGAGGAGCACTGTTACACTCACCTCCGCTACATCCATGGGCACATGGAACTATATCTGTAGTTATATTTCCATTACTATTATTACACGTCTTTACCTCGCTTGCCGTACCTCCATTTACACAAGTCGTTTTTGGATAACCTTCACATGGATTTGTTGGCGGCGGAGTTATAATACAATCATCTCCCCAGGTATGATCATTTTGGCATATATTATTACCACTATGTCCATCGCTTGTTGTACAAGTCTTAGTTTCACCAATAGCACATCCTGTTCCTCCACCGATACATGTACCGCCATTCTTATCAGCAAGGCAACGCTGACCGGCGATAGTACAATTCACACTACAATAATCACGGCAAGTAGTTCCATTCTGCTCACATCCATTCTTACATGTACTGGGACAAGCGGTATCTTTTACACATTGTCCCCCTTGACAATATTCGTCAGTACCGCACCTATCACTATCTACCCAATGCCCAAACTGACTGCATTTTTGAACCATAGTTCTATCTCCACTCTTACATCTTGTTGCCCCTTGCGTCTGGCAAGTAGTATCTGTTCCACCTCCGCCACTTAATGAACCACATTCAGATGCAACTTTTCCTATCCAATAATTAATCTGACTACCGTTATAACATTTTGTAACATAGCCTTTATATTTATTAGCTTCATCTATAATCGCTTGCGGATTATTCCCATGCGGACCTCCTCCTAATCCGTGACTTAAACTCAAACATTCACTTGCTAAACCCATAACATTATTTTTAGCCTCTTTACACACATCTTGCCCGCCGCCGCCGCCGCCACCACCACCACCTCCGCCGCCAGGAGGACAATCCTGCGAGCAATTTTCACTATTCTCTCCCTCTTCGCAAGTGCCATTGCCACATTCTGGTTTCCCGCCATTACCTTGTTCTATATTATATCCACTTACTCCACCAGTGCTTAAATTACTAAAAATATCTTCTTCTTCCTCAGGGGCTACTAAATCAACCCCATATTTCGTTCCTGGCTCTACATCACTAAAAGCTATCTCATAATTACCATCTGCATCTGTAGCATCACTCTCAGCTACGGCAACTTCACTGCCATCCTTATCCTTTAACCGCATCTTGACAACCACACCTTTCTGAGATTCGCCATCTTTTGTAACAACACCGTAAATTTTGATTTTACCTTCTTCTCCAAGAGGTTCGTTAACAGGCTTACCTGCTGCATAATATGCTATAATCTTTAACATATCATCTAAAGTTATAACCTTCCCATCTGTCCCCGGCACAGGAGTACCACTTTTCCACATATCAACCGCCTTTTGCATTTCTAATTCCCCGATTATTAAATCAGTATTTTCTACATCAGGAGGGTCATTTTCTACCAGAGATGCAACCGCATAAAGGATTTCCAGAGTTTGATTCCCTCCGCCTATTTCTATTTCTATACTACTTTGTACTGCCTTATCGTCATTATCCATTACAGCCAAACTCACTGTATATGTCCCAGCCGCAGTATACGTATGTGCTACGCTTTCACCTTCTGCCGTATTATCTCCTTCTGCCGCATTTTCATCTCCAAAATCCCACGTATAATTTACTATCTCACCATCTGTATCAGTAGCCTCTGCTGTAAAAGTTATCTCATCCCCTATTCCTGGTTCCTGAGGGTCATAATTTATTGAATTTATTACTGGGAAACCATTTCCATCTCCTGCCGCCTCTAATGCTTTTTTAGCATTAATCCTGCCTGTGCCGAGTTTGTACACATCAGGATCTTCATCTCCATAATCTATAGCATCGACATTCTCTGTTATTAATGTAATAAGTTCCTCTTTTGTTAAATCAGGATTCTTGG
>CAZLTA010000043.1:0-8900 GCA_964562345.1 uncultured Planctomycetia bacterium | reverse complement strand
ACCATAAAACCTGTATGGCCTACCATTCTATGTAATGGCCTCACACTGTAGCCTTTTATCTGCCATGGCCGCAGGAGAACCTCCAGAACTTCTGTATCCATAAAACAGCCTGTAAGGTCTAATTCTCTCACCAGCCTTTCAGCCTGAATTATGGTAGGAATATAGGCTGCAAATTTTCCTCCCTCTCTGAGAGAATTTTTTGCTTCAGGAATTACTTCCCAGGGCTGGGAAAAATCCAGGATTATTGCATCCAGGTTTTTTTCATCTATACCGGCTGTAATATCTTTCTGCTTCAGCGTTACATTGGCAGGCATCTTACCGCAAAATTTTTCTAAATTTTTAGCCGCAATTTCCTGCAGTTCGGGCCTGTTATCATAAGAATAAACATGGCCTTTATCCCCTGCGAACCTTGAAAGCGCCAGCAAAAGCGCCCCGGAACCTGTCCCGGCCTCGACAATTGAAGAACCCGGCTTTATATCAGACCAGAGAATAATTACTCCGATATCTTTAGGATGAATTATCGCGGTTTTTCTGCCCATCTTCTGGATAAACTCATTAAGTGTCGGATGAAACACATATACCTGCTGCTGGGTTGAAGTCAAAAGAGCCGCGCCTTCTTCTTTACCTATTATATCGGAATGATTAAGCAGGCCTAAATGCGTCTGAAATCTCCCCTTTTCCCTAAGCTTCTGAATGGAACTTCTGTCTTTCTTATCCTTGATAATTACCAAATCACCCTCTTTAAACCGCATATATAATCTCCTGTTTATCTGAATCTTAAAATATATTCTGCAAACATATTGTCTAAAATCCTGTATTGTTTCTCCTCATTGCGCAGAAGCAGCCCTTTGTCTAACAGCCGATAGACGAAATTTTTAATATTTGAAACGGGGTATCCTTTTACCTTTTTTTCAAATATTATGGAATCTTTAAGCTCTGATAGGCTGATGTAACTCTTTTCCTGGGCGAAAACATCTAACAGCGTATCCTCTCTGTCGCTGGCCCTGTTATAAAGAGTGGAAAAGTACTCTATCCCCAGATCTTTCAGGGTATTCGAAAGCGATACTTCCCAGCAGCTCATATCCACGATTCCCTTACTTTGATTATCATAAAGATGGTTCGCCAGAAGCTGTAACTCATAAGGGTGGCCTTCACAATACTGCCAGCAATTGGCTATAATCTCTTCAGTAAACCTGACGCCCGAACCTGAGAGAGTCTGCTTGATTGTATTTTCAAAATTGCCGTAATCGAGTTTTTCTAAAATCTGCTTCTTTCTAAAAAATCTTCCTATGGGGTCATACCTCTGAAGAAAATTTTTCCATCCTGAAGGGGTTGAGGCAAGCAGGAAAAGGTAGTTTGTGTTTTTTAACAAGTCCTCGCTTGAAAGCGCAAGCCTTAAAATATCCAGAACCTGAGGCAGTGTTGAAATATTTTGAATATCATCAATGCATATGACAAGCAAGTCAGTTCCTGCATTTTTAAAAATAGTTTTCAAACATTCAATCAAAACCAGGTTTACATTTTTGGAAGTTTTTTTAATACCGCTGTCCATACTTATTCCCAGCCCGAAACTAATCTCTTCAATTAAAGCAGCAAGAATTTCTTTAACAGATTCCCGGGGAGATGTCTGCGGCAGCGGTACATATACTGCTTTAAAACCTTTGTTCTGCGTAAGTTTTTTGTAGTATTTAAGCAGGGACGTTTTACCCATCCCCCATTCTCCCAGCATAAGAGAATGAAAATGACCGCCTTCTTTTTTTCTTTCCAGCAGCTGAATAAATTCCTCAACCAGATTTTCTCTGCCGCCTAAAATTTTAGGCTCTAGCCCTGACTGAGGCGTAAAAGGATTGGTTGCGATATAAACCATAGCATAAATTTTATATTTTACAGGTTACAGAATCAAGCTTATTTTGTAACTTATGTACCCGGAAAAACTCTGAGCAGGTAATATTTATGCGTTTCAGAAACAGCTTTAGATGACAGTTTATATCCTGCAAACAGGCTCCAATCTTCCTTTTTAATTATCAAATACTTCCCCTTAAAGTCTTTCAGGTCTCGTAATTCTTTTACTTTTTTCCGGGAATAAAACACTATGCTGGGCTCAAATAAATTCCAGGTATAAATCTCATCCTGGGATATATCCTGAGTCCTGAAAAGCTCCCGGCAGGATCTGTAACGCGAAAACTCATCTCCGAAATTAAAAAGCAGAAAGAAGTAAATTAAAACAGGCGTCAATAAAAAGCAGAAAAATTGTGTTTTCATTTTAAATTTCGATAAAAACAAGAATATCACAGATATTAAAACAAAAAATAAACTGATTCTTCTAACAGCAGAAGACGTAAGAGGCTCCATCAGTTTAAGCGGCAAAAACAGAATCAGAACAGCACACAATAGAAAAATAAAAAATAGCGCTGCAGTCTCTTTCCTTTTCCGATTCCAAACTTTGCTTATAACGCCCGCGGATACAACCGCCAATGCCGGAAATACAGGCAGTATATAAGTCGGCAGTTTGCTTTTACACAAAGTGAAAAAAGAAAGCGTAACCAAAATAAAAACCATCAGGAATTTCACAAATTTATTTTTAAAATCAATTTTTTTGAAACTGAACAGAAACAGAGACCAGGGCAGAAATCCTCCCAATACAACAAACAGATAATAATAATACGGCTCTTTATGTACGAAACCTTCCTGGAACCGGCCTAAAGTCTCCTGCAGTATCAAGCTTTTAAACTGAACCCAGCCTATTTTGTCTAAAAGCAAAAAATACCAGCTGCCCCCGATAATAAGAACGGTTAAAATCCCCAGAGGATGAAAAAATCTTTTCATGATTGTAGAATCTCTTTGCAGGAGGGAAAAAACTAAAGCAGCCAAAAAGATAATTATTACCCCCGCCGGACCCTTAGCAGATAAAGATAACCCTAAAAACAGAAAAAACGGTATTAGAAATCTTTTGTTTCGCAAAGAGCTCCAGAGAGAAAACAAGCTGAGTAGAATTAAAGTTGTAAAAACAGCATCAATAATTGCCAGCCTTGAAATCACAAAGAATATCGGCGTACTTAAAAGTATTAAAGAAGAAATAAATGCTTCTTTCTCTCCAATTTCATTTTTCACCCAGAAATAAAGGCCCAATATTAATATCAATCCGAAAACAGCCGAAGGAAATCTAGCGGCAAATTCGCTGACTCCGAAAATTTTATAAGATGCCAGTATCAGCCAGTAAAAAAGACCGGGCTTATTTACGCGGGGTATAAAATTTAGATGCGGCACTGCATAATCGCCTGAAACCATCATTTCCCGCGCAGATTCTGCATAACGGGGTTCGTCAGGGTCGATCAGAGCAAGCCGGCCTAAACAAGAAAAAAGAAGCATCGCAGAGAGTAAAAAAAACACTGAAATTCTCATTGTTAAACAGCAGCAGACTTTTCTTTATAGATTAAATGAAGATTGCGGGAATAAATAAACATGCCTATAGACTGCCCTAATATAAACACAGGGTCCTTTCTGTATATGGCATAGATTAAGATTAGAAGGCTGCCGGAAATACTGAAATACCAGAACTGTACCGGGATTACACTTTTCCCCTTTTTCTCCGAGGCTATCCACTGATATAGAAAACGCATAAAAAACATCCCCTGGCCTAAAAACCCCACAAGATACCAAAAACCTATACTCATAGTTCCTCCTTTATTTGGGGATTTATATAATTTTTCTTCATCCAAAGAACAATAAAAGTATCAATAAAAGATTTCCACAACCTGTTTTTTATCCCGTATTTGGTCCTGCCGAACCTTCTCAGCCTATGGTTGACTTCCACCTCTATAACCTTAGCTCCTTGTATTTTTAAAAGCATGGGCAGGAATCGATGCAGACCTCTATAAATTCTGAGGCCCTTTATGAAATCTCTCCTGTAAGCCTTGAGCATGCATCCTGTATCATGTATCTCATCTTTTATAATGCTGCTCCGCACCATATTCGCCACTTTTGATGCCAGCCTTTTTTTAAAAGAATCCTGCCTTCTCTTCCGCCAGCCGGATACAAGGTCATAACCCTGATCAATGTAAGAAATGAGCCGTGGTATATCCCCGGGGTCATTCTGAAGGTCAGCATCCATTGTAATGACCACATCGCCTGAAGATTTCTCAAATCCGATTTTAAGAGCGGCTGATTGGCCGTAATTTTTCCGGAATGAAACCACCCTAACTAAAGAATCATTTGATTTAATCTCCTCAAGTAACTTTAAACTCTCATCCTCCGAACCGTCATCTATAAACAAAATCTCATATTCCAGCCCTGTTCTTTCTAAAACATCCTTAAGCTCGCTATAGAGCATGCGGATGTTTTCCTGTTCGTTATAAAGAGGTATCACAACTGATATCTTCATTTTCTGAATTTTCCGCTATTCGGAAATTTCGCTTTCAACGCTTATCTCGACCGGGTCACCCGGGTCACCGGTAACTACAATGGTATAATCTCCGCTCAAACCGCTAATATCTACATCTTCCTGCAGCCCGGCAGTACGCCAGCTCCAGTCATCGTACAGCTTCTGTTTTGCCCTTTCCATTCCCATATCATTTATCGAAAAAGTTTGTCCCATTCTATAAAACCCTTTTGCTATCTCAGTCCTGTTGGCAAAGACCGAAGCCAACATCATAGCAAACAGAGAGAATAACAGCATTAAAAATATTGTCAACAGAAGCGCCAAACCTTTATTTTTTTTATTCATCGGGCTAAGAAATTTTTCGGGAATATATAAGAGCTGTAAACTGCCGCCTGATCCCATTTTGTTAACACAAATCTAACATATAGATACCAGATATCATTAATCTGCGCAGTAGTTAATGAGCCGGCGCCGGGGTCAATTTCGCTGTTGGACTGGTTATAATATTTAATTTCAAAAGACGCTGCATTTTTAACCAAAGGCTGGCTGTTTTTATACACCGTCCCGCTGCTATAGCTGCAGCTTACGGCTGCACTGTCGGTATCAGTAAATGTTATATCTGTTGAACTCCCGGAGCTTATTGCGGGACTGCTGAAGGAATCAATCCCTATTTCTTTACAGCCGCGCACAATAAAATCTAAAGCCAGCTTACCGTCCTGTTCCATCTCATATCTCTGAGTTAGAAACTTCCAGGAGTCGATAACCCGCACCACGTAAATAGAAATGCCGTAGGAAAATATCCCCATTAAAACAATGACCATAATCACTTCTATAATTGTAAACCCTCTCCTATTTCGTGGTATGAGCCGCATAAGTTACTCCGTTGACAACAGTAACAGTCCCCTGCTGGGGATGCGTAACGGTAACATCTATTCTTTTATAATTGGTGCTAGATAGAGAAACAGAATCCCAATTCCCGCTCGCATCAGGGTCTGTAACATAATAGACATCTATCGCTCCGCTCAAATTAGGATAATCACTGTCAGTAAAAGTATATCCTTTAAAATCATCAACATCGTCATAATCGGTTACTGCCGATTCACCGGAATCCGGGCCTAAATTTACCGGATCAGTGAACGGTGAAGCTGTTTCCTCATCAAATGACCTTGTCAGGACAAGTTCTACATAGGAATTAGCTAAAGTAGAAGCTCTGTTAATAAAAATTCCTGATGCGGTGTCACGAGACACAGTCGCAAATACATTCATCAGGGGTATGATAATTATCGCAAAAACTATAATGGAAATGATTATCTCTATTAAAGTAACACCTTTCATTGAACCTCCACCCACCCTGTAACCGGATAAATACTTATCTGTTTACTACTCCCTTTATATGACAGTGTTATCACTCCCGTAGAAGATAAATCAGCACCGGAACCATTTAAAGGTTCGCCTAAACTTGTAAATCTTATTTCGTCGGAAGAATCTATATTAACACCTGCGATAGAAATACCTGTATATTCCACGCTGGTATCTAAATCCAGCTCCATATTCACTCTGGTATAAGGGTCTTTTGCTAAATCCCCTGTATCAGGGTCATATACCCTGTAATAATTGTTCGCAGCATCAAACTCCATCCCGTAAGTTTTATGCTCTGCAATTGATAAATACTGCGTATATCTGATATCGGCATTTATCTTCTGGGCGCAGGAATTTAATTTAGCGTAGAAATAAGAATCTATGTTAGGTACAGCTACCAGCACTAAAATCCCCAGGATGATAATTACAATTATAAGTTCAATTAAAGTAACCGCTTTCATCTTTACTTAATGTATAACAACGAAAGGATAATTTGCAAGTTAGAATTCCCAAATCACACTCATTTCCTGCACACCCCGACTATATCCAGGGCATTTTTAACATTCTGCGCTTCTATTTTATAAAGGCCTGATATATCTAAATTATCAATTTCAGTTTGCAATGCATCCTTTTCTCTTTTTTTTAAAAAATGCACGATTTTAACAATATTGGCTGATATACACTTAGGTAAAATTCTTCTTAAATTTAGAAAATCCCAGGATATTATTTTTAAGTTCTGCTTGATTCTTTCCTGTTCTATCTTTCTCACCTCATCAACAGCATTAATACCCAAAATGTCAACGTTACTAAATCTGCTTTTAAGAATTTTTTCGGCTTCATGAGGGGAATATTCCCGCACATGATATACATTCCATGGTTTTTGATTTTGCGGCAACCGAATATTTTTATTCGGCGTAGCCAGGATAAATAACCCGCCCTTTTTTAATACCCGATGTGCCTCAGCGATAAAATTGGAATCGTCTTTAACATGTTCTATAACCTGAAAAGAAACCACAGCATCAAAAGTATTATCCGGGAATGGAAGCGTTTTACCATCATATTTTCTAAACGCACAGGTTTTGGAAAGATATTTTCTGCAGGCTTTATCTATAACTTGCTCCCCAATATCTACGCCTATTATTTTCTTCATCCACAAAGATAATATCTTGGTTCCATATCCCTCTCCGCAACCCAAATCTAAACAAACACTGGAGGCGGGAATAATATCTTTAACCCAGCGATATGCATATATCTGCTTTAAATATAGTAAATACTCGCTCCTAAAATAAATCTTGTCCGGTAAAATCCTTTCTCCGTTCATTGCTAAAAGCTAAAAATTTCCGTTTCCTTAATTAAACAAAATTTAATATCCGATTCAAAATTTCTTCCGAAGGCTTAAGCGTAAAGTCTATATCCGTTTTCCTTTTAAAATCTTGATAAGTTTTTAGAAATGCATCTCTAGCTGGATAAGAAAATTTGGAAAGCACCGCATTCCCGCCCAATCCATACTCTCTTTCCGTATACTGCCTTAAAAGGAAACAAGGCTTATTGAGATAGAAAGCCTCTTCCTGAATACTGCCCCCGTCCGTAACTACAAATTCAGACTTATCTAAAAGATGAATAAAATGGGCATGAGAAGTTATATTTAAAAAATGCACATTTTTGATTCCGTTTAACCTTTCCTGAAGCCCGGATTTTTTCAATCGTGCTATTGTCGGAGCATGCCGGATGAATACAACAGGTAAATCGCAAGATGCTTTCGCAATTAAATCAATAACATATTCAAGCCTTCTCTTAAAAAATATATTCTCCATTCTATGCACAGTAACCAGCGCAAATTTTTCCAAATCCAATCCCAAAGGCTGTTTTTTATTCAGGCTGTAACGGGCGGATTCCAAAGATGTATTGGCCGGCAGAAGATATGCCTTTTCCCCTAACCCCATTCTTTTTAAATTTTCAAAAGACCATTTAGAAGGGGCAAAAAGCATATCAGAGTATTTCATAACAGCCATCCTGATTACTTCTTCAGGAAAAGGTTCCAGATAATTAAAAGAACGTAAACCCGCCTCTATATGCGCTGTTTTTATACCGGCTATTTTTGCAAAATATAACGCTAGTAATGTAGAGGCTGTATCTCCATGAATCAGGCATATTCCTTTCTGGTTTAAAAAAATATTTTTTTTAGCCTGGTATTTTAAAAATCCTTTTTTAATAACCCCGCCGCCCCAATTGAGGCCTGTTAATACAGTATTTGCATCCCCTCCTTCCCCAAGGCGAACATCCGGATTCTTTAAACCGAATTCCAATCTCAACTTATCGGTTATTTCAGAATGCTGGCCTAAATCTATAAGATTATAAGGCAGGCCCTTCGCCGCCAGCACATGCATAATGGGAGCCATTTTTATGAACTGCGCCTTGGTCCCGATAGCAATATGAATCATTGTTTCAATACCTCAAACAAACAAACACCGCCTTCTTTATGCAGGAGTTTTAATCTGTCTTTATATTTGTTAATCACAGGCAGAAGGTAGTAATAAGCCGCTTTAGAAAAATTATCCGCAATTATATACCTGACATTGTTTTTCAAAAAATCCTGCCATATCTTATCGGCATCCGGCGTAAAGAGGTAAACAACCGATTTGTGCTTTGTGTAAAAATAACTTACAGTCGGCTTGCGGGATACAAGAACCGCATCCTTATTAGTATTTTCTTTTATCCAATGATGCATGGCAATAAAATCCCGGGCGGATTCAGGCAATTTTCCCGTCCAGTCCCGGCTGGATAAATTTAAAATATTAAGAATTAACATTGCAGCCACTGTAACATAAAAAATAGGCCTGGATGCATTTTTAAACAAAAAGAATATTATTTTATCCAGCCCTATGAGAAAATAAAAATAAATAAAAGGCAGAATCGGTAAAATAAACCTGTCAACCTCCCTGTAAGGCCAGATAATTATCAGAAAAATATAACAAATAAAATAATAGCTGAAAACACATGTTTTATCCTGCCTCAGCTTGAGCCAATAACCGAATAAGACAATGGAAAAAACAACCTCGTAAAGCAAAAACTTGCCCCGGGCAAAGAAAGGAAATAATACTGCTCCTGCAGTTTTATAAAAATAGTTTACCCCTTCAATAAAACGGAGCATTAAATATCCGGG
>CAZLTA010000042.1:0-9013 GCA_964562345.1 uncultured Planctomycetia bacterium | reverse complement strand
CATAACAGCACCAAGTAAAAGCAATATGCCAATCCAAATCAATAAAATGATGTGCCTCATATTAAATATTTATTTTCTCAGCCACAGTATAAACATAAGGCATTTTCCAATACTGGCCCATTAATACCTGAATAATACCTCCTACAGAAACCAGGCTGAATACCAGAAGCGCAATGAATTTTATAATCGTGCCAAAAAAAGGTATTACAGAAAGCACAGCCGATAGTACTTCTCCGATAAACAATACCAGCCCCTGCTTGGCATGAAAATAAGCAAACCTGTTATCTTTTTTTAAAACGAGGGGCACGAAACAGAGGATTGAAATATAAGCCAGAATTGCAAAAAGCTTCCCCTCCTGGACCTCTTTATTCACATTTACAACTTCCTGACCGCTCATATTTTGACCTCCTGAAGTTGTTGTTCTGAAAAATAATAACAGATAGTTTGACCTCTGTCAAGAAATACAGCAGGGCATCAATGCGCAGGCGCTTCTTCTGTCTTCTGAAATTTTACTGAAACTATCTTGGATATCCCGGTATTTTCCATCGTAATACCATATATAACTTCAGCAGTTGAAATAGTGCGTTTATTGTGAGTAATAACCAGAAACTGGGAATATTCGGAAAATTCTTCCAAAAGCCGGCGGAATCTGTCTATATTAGACTCATCAAGCGGAGCATCTACTTCATCAAGAATACAAAAAGGCGAAGGTTTAATTTTAAATATCGCAAATAATAAAGATAAAGCTGTAAGTGCTTTTTCTCCGCCTGAAAACAAATTTACACTTTGAAGCTTCTTGCCCGGGGGACGGGCTAAAATTTCAATCCCGGCCTCTAAACAATCTATTCCCTCCTCAAGAATCAAATCTGCATCCCCTCCTCCGAAAAGACGGGGGAATATATCTTTAAAAGCCGCCCGCACTTTTTGAAAAGTACCCGAGAATAACTCGCGCGTAGTCTTATTTATTTTCCTGATAGCCGCTGCTAAAGACTCCTTGGCCTGGAGGAGGTCTTGTTCCTGTTTTTCAAGAAAAGACAATCTCTCCTGCAGCTGTTTATGCTCCTCATTTGCAACCAGATTCACCACGCCTATCTTCTGCACCCTATCCTGCAACTGCCGAATTTCATCCTGTAAAGACACCTCTTCTGCCGGGGTAAGTTTAACCTCAGGAATTTCTGAAATACTATATCTTTGAACAACTCTATCCTTTATACTCTTTATTTTATATTCTTCTTCATTGATGTTTAAATCCAGTTCATGGGCATCATCCTTCTGGGCAGTATATTCGTTTCTCAATTTAATAAGCATATCCTCCTCTTTATCAAAATCGAGCTTTAATCTTTCGTAACTACGCTTGTTATTTTCTAAAGCTGCCTCACCTTCTTCAATCTGCGTTTTTAAACCTATATTTTCACCTTCTAATTTTTCAATTTCTTCCTGCAGATGAGATATTTTTGAAACAGTATCATTATAATCCTGCCTTCTTTTCTCCTGGTCCTTAATTAAATTTTCCAGTTCTAAATTTGCAGCTTCGTATAAAACATGGAACTGCTTCTTCCTCTCATTTAAAGAAGCTTCCTTTTCTTCCAGCTGAGCCAGCTGAACAGACAAATTATGTTTATTCTCTATTGTATTATTGAGTTCCGTCTGAGAGGCAGAAAGCTCCTGTTCTGATTTTTTAAGCTGCACATCTTTATCTTCTATTTCAGCCTGCAGCCTTTCTTTTCTTGAAGCATCGTTTCCGAGCTGGGACTTAATCTCATCAATATCTGAATCCAGAACATCTTTTTCCTGCAATAATCTATTTTTATTCTCCTGATTTACCTCCAGACTTTTCCGCAAAACAGCCAGCTCATAATTTAAACCCGCTCTCTTTGTCTCTGCTGAATTTAATGTTTGCTCCGATTCTGACAGTTTACTATCCAAGCCGGCTATTTCTTCACTTAATTCAGAAGATCTCCGTTTAGAATCATCAAGGTCTTTTTCTAACCTTTCAATTTTACCTTCTCTGTCTATATACCCTAACTCACAAGAAGGATCGGGTCCGATGGCAGCCTCACCCTGCCGGAATATAACGTTTGCATCCGTTAAAAACCTTTTGCCGGAATATTTAAGGCTCATCTCCTGAGCTTGGGTGAAATCCGAAACGTAATAAGTATCCTCAACCAGAGAAAACAGCTGTTTATATTCAAGGTTCAATCGTATATATTTAATGATTGAAACCGCCCCTTCTATTTCAATACTTTTAAATTCTTTCAATTCATCTAAAATTATAATATTTACATCAAATAAATCTTTCCCCCTGCAAAACTTAATTATTTCCAAAGCCTCTTCCTTAGACCTGACAACTAATGATTCTAAATAAGGCCTGTATGCAAGTTCTACCTTGCTTATATCCTCAACAGCAGCCTGTAATATCTTCGACAACAGGCCTGCAGCTTCAGGCATCTCCTGCAGAATAATCTTTAAACTTTCAGAGCTGCCCAGCTCACTGGAGGCAATCTCACGCCAGCCGGTAAGCCTGGCTTTGAAAGCAGCTATTTTTTTATCAAGTTCTACTTTCTCAAACTCGATGCCCTGTTTTTTACTTAACAGACTTGTTTTATCCCGGGTCAATTTTTCAACTCTTTCATCAGCCTGGCTCAATTCCTGTTCCTTAGCTTCCACACTTTTTAAACACTGGGCAAGCTGTTCACCCTGAGAATCTATCTGGCTAATAACATCCTGATGTTCGAGCTGCAATCGTTCCAACCGCATCTTTAACGACTTGAGTTCCCCCTCAAGCTCCAGCAGAAGATTTCTTTTCTGAGTGAGTTCGAAATTGAGTTCTAAGACTCTGGATTTAAAATCATCTATAAGATTTTTAAGGTTTTTCTGCTCACCGTCTATTTCTAAAACATCTTCTTTCTTCTGTTCTATCTGGGCAATTAATCCTTCCTCCCCTTCTCTGAAATAATCTTTATCTTTTTCGGCATCTTCCAGTTTTACCCTGGAATTATTGATTCTATTTTGAATCTCTGCTAAATCCCCGCCTAAAAGCTTGATTTTCTCTTCACTCTCGGATATAGACTGCTTATCCCATTCGACTCTCTCGCTGTTACGCTGATACCCTGTCTTAAACTCCCTCAAATTGTTTTCTTTCTCAGCTATTGTCTCAGAAGCGCTGGCAATTGAATTCCTCAATTGCTTTGCAAAAGATTCTTTTTCCTCCAATAATTGTTTTACAGAATCTGAATCGTTTTGTATTTTATCCTTCCTGAAACTGGATGAAGATATCAGCTCTTTATACTTTTGGATTTCAAAACCGGCATATCCAAGTTCTTTATCTTTTAGCTCCTCATACACAACCTTATAACGCTCTGCCTTGCGGGCCTGTCTCTCTAAAGAAGATATCTGCCGCCTGTTTTCCGATATAATATCTGAAATACGCAAAATATTATTCTCTGTATGTTCTAACTTACGGACTGCTTCTTTTTTCTTGTTTTTAAACCTTGTAATACCGCTGGCTTCTTCAAAAACATATCTTCGCTCTTCAGGCCTTGAGCTTACAATCAAATCTATCTTACCCTGTTCCATAAGAGAATACGCTTTGGTACCTATTCCTGTTCCGGCTATCAGCTCCTGAACATCTTTCAATCTTACAGGCGCTTTATTAATCAAATACTCGCTTTCACCGCTGCGGAAAAGGCGCCTGGAAATTGTTACTTCACTAAAATCTATCGGCAGTTTCCCGCTCTCATTGGAAATCGTTAAAGCAACCTCAGCGAAGTTAACCTGCTCTGCTAACTCCGTACCGTTAAAAATCACGTCTTCCATAGAGCCGCCCCTGAGTTCTTTTGCGCTCTGCTCGCCTAAAACCCATTTCATGGAATCGACAATGTTAGACTTACCGCAGCCATTCGGGCCTACGATTGCAGTAACTCCCGGCTCAAATTCGAGAGAAGTTTTTTCAGCAAAGGATTTAAATCCGAAAATTTCTAACTTTTTAAGTAACATTGTTATAGCATATAATAATCTGTGTTGAATTTCAATTGTTTATATATAAAAAGGAGGCGGAAATGCAAATAGCGCTGATTTGTCTGGCCATAGGACTGGGTGCAGGGGCTTTAAGCGGGATACTCGGGATAGGAGGAGCTGTTGCGATAATCCCCTGTCTGATATATCTTCTACATTTTAACCAGCACCTTGCCCAGGGAACAACCTTAGCTTTAATGATTCCTCCTATTGGATTACTGGCAGCCTGGGTTTATTACAAAACAGGCTATGTAGATTTAAAGGTAGCAGGTTTTATCTGCCTGGGATTTTTTTTAGGGGGGTTCTTGGGAGCTAAACTCGCAATTCCAATACCAGACCATATTCTAAAAAGAATATTCGGGATTTCTTTGCTTTTAATAAGCCTTAAAATGATTCTGGTCAAATGATGTTTTTAATATCTTTGGGAGAATGTAAATTCAATCTGCGAAACATCTAAAATCCGGATTAAAATCGAAAACTCTTATAAAGCTCTTTTAAATTATCTTTCCCTTTGAAATATTCGACAGATTTCATAAAATAATTTTGATTCACATCTGAAAGAAAAGCCAGCAGCAGCTGCAGCTGGTCCAATGCCAGATAAACCCGGGCAATTAACCTATTCTCTGAAACTGCATCATAAAAACCCAAGGGGCCGATTATTTCAGGCAGAGCATCTTTTGTCTCCCTGAACAGATAGATACTTGCTTCAGGGTATATCGGATACATCAAAGCCGTTGCATAAGGCGAACCAATGTCAGAACGCACCCAGTCCTCACTGGCATTAAAAATACCGACAGAGGGTTCATAAAGATACTCATCCCTTACCTCGGGATTAGCAGCTGCGGAACGCAAGAGTTTAAGGCCTGAGTTGATGGCATAGTCCATCTGAATATCAGCATAATTCTCATGCGCTTTCTTGAGTGCCTGCGATAAGTCTATTTCCGGAATGAAAAGTAACGGCAGCCAGGCTTGGAAGGCACCCTGCCAGGGTTTTAAAAACTTAACGTGTCTATTATCTGAAAGTGTATACTCTCCCTGAGGACAATTCGCTCCCTTCAACAAGTTAAACCAGGCATCAGAAGGCACATCCGCCAGCAATATGGCAACAATCGGAGCAATTCTGCCTTCCGTATAGAACCTGTCTATCCAGGCATATCTTAAAGGTTTCCCTTTTTTATACCCGCTGTGAAGAAGTCCTTTACTGCTGTCATATAATTTCTGCCAGCCGCTCTTCTGCAGCATTAAAATATCATAAACCCTCCTGGCAATATCCTGCTCGAATGCATCTTTAGACTCAGCAAATGCACCGTAAACAGCCATTAAAGATATTGTCAGGTTAGCATTATCATGCGTCGATATAATTTCATCTTCCGTCACATTGAGGCCGTCTTTTAATTCATACCAGTAGAATAGACCTTCCCAGCAGGGTATATTTTCCAAACTGTTAATGACTTTTTTAAGCCAGTATTCCGCATCTTCCCTGCTAAATTCAATACCACTAATATCGCCTTTGATAACATCCGTCAATAAAACAGCCCAGAATCCTATTATAGTAGGAGAAGTATATTTACCTGTTTTATATTCGCCGCTTCCTTCTATAAAAATATGGTCATATACAAACCCTGTTTTTTCATCCAGCGCATGGTGAAAATATTTAAAGTTCTCTTTAAGAATCCACTCTTTCAATCCATCGTCCGCAGAAAAAGAAACAGGACTTTTAAAAAATAAAACTAAAAAAAACAAAATGCCCGCGCCGGTATATTTCATATCTGGATTATAACCCAAATATTCCATACTGTGCATGGAATATTTGCCTGAGGATTCCCTGCGTTTAGATTTACGAAGGTAAATCTGCAGGGCAAGGTCGACAAATTAAATCGTATAACGATTTAATTTTGGGGTCGGGGTAAGCCCTAAAGGACGCTTCGCAGCCCGCATTTACGTCATTTCATATATTATATGAAATAAGAGGGCTAATATAAAGTGAGGACTGTGTATAGTTTCTAACTTACCCAGTCAGGAGGTATGATTGAGTATTTCCGGATAAAACTTCAGGAATTTCATGCTCAAATCAGGGTCAAACTGTGTACCTATCTGCGACTCTATTTCAGCCATAGCTTCCTTTCTGGTGAAACACGTTCTTCTATATGAACGGTGGGATGTCATAGCATCAAATGCATCTACAATAGAAACCAGCTTTGCTTCGAACGGAATTTCCCCGCCTTTTAAGGCATCAGGATAGCCTTTCCCATCATGCCTTTCATGATGATTTCTCACAACCGGCATCATCTCTCTCATTATTCCAAGCGGAATCAGAATATCAGCCCCTTTAAAAGGATGCATTTTCATTTGACGCATCTCATCATCGGTCAGCTTGTCAGGTTTGGCTAAGATTGACTCCGGTATTACTATTTTGCCGATATCATGAACTGCGCATGCTTTTTCCAAAATTAAAATCTCTGACTCAACAAGACTGAGAAACTTTGCAAACTCCCTGGCATAAACACTTACTCTCTGAGAATGCCCCTTGGTATTCCTGCATTTTGCCTCCAGAGCTGCCGCCAGAATTTCCAGAGTACTCAGGTATTTATTCTGCAATTTCTCATAGAGCATGGAATTATTAATCGCAATCGAAGCCTGCCGGCTCAATATGGAAAGCACTCTGATTTCATCTTCTTTAACATAACAATTATCGGGAAACTCCGTTAAAACCAGAAGGCCTAAAAGGCTGTCTCTGTAACTAATAGGCAGGCATAAGAATTCTCCTTCACCCAGTAAATCTAATTCTTTCTTTCCCAAAACAATGTTCTTCTCAACTAAATTGGATTTAGACAGCGGTTTTCTTTCTCCAGCTGCAACACCCAGTATGCCTTCTCCAAGTTTGATTCTTAACTTTCTCAAAACTTCCTCATTGAAACCTTTAAAAACATCAACCACCAGCTCTTTACTGACATCATCTAAAAGCAGCAGCGCAATATTGCCCGCTCTGGTAATTTCAGAAGCAACATTGACTATTGCCTGAAGCACAGTATCTAAATCGGAAATATTAGTAACTACTTTACTAACCTCTCCCAGCGCAAATATTTGATGGAGTTTTGATTCCAGCTGCTGATCCAAACTAATGAGATTGCTCATAAGCTCTTTATTTTCATCACCCAGCTTTTTTTGTTTAACAGCTTTATCCGTGATATTCAAAAATTTTTCCATGTCAAACGGCTTAGTAATATAGTCATAAGCTCCGTCTTTAACAGCCTCAATTGCAGTCTCCAAAGATGCAAATCCTGTAACTACTATAACGGGGATTTCACTGTTTATTTCCTTTGCTTTCTTTAAAACCTCAATACCGCTTAAACCGGGCATCTTTAAATCAGTAATCAAAAGGTCATAATTCTTATCTTGAAGCATGGATAAAGCTTTTTCTCCCCCATTGACAGTAGTGATTTCAAAATTTTCTAAAGTCATGAAATCAGAAACAGCATCTAAAATCCCTGCATCATCGTCAACGAACAATATTCTTCCTCTAATCTCTTTCATATCTTAACAGTAAAAGGAGAGGTTTTCTGCTGTTTGAAAGGTATCATTATTTTAAAACTGCTTCCGCGGCCTAGAACTGAATCTACCCTGATTTCACCGTCCATATCTTCCATAATCTTCTTAGAAATATAAAGCCCGACGCCGTTGCCTTTTTCTTTAGTGGTATAAGTCGGCAAAAATATTTTATTCATGTCTTCTAAAGAAATACCGCATCCCGTATCATTTATTTCAATTACAATATAACCCTTACTGCTTTCTTCTTGCAAGTATGCTTTCACCTCCAGCTGGCCGCCTCCAGCCATAGCTTCCTTAGCATTCAGCATTATATTTATCAAAACCTGACTTAAAGACGCCGAATCTAAAACCTGTTCCGGCAAATCTTCTCCGATTGCACTACGCGTTCTTATCCCGCAGTTTTTCAACTCCGGTTCTAATATTTGAAGCGTTGTTTCCAAAACAGCTTTGAAATTAACCTGCTCTTTTTTTTCTCTGGTTAATCCCAGCAGTTTTAAAACCAAATCATCGGCATGTTCTATGCCCCGGTTAATAAGATTAAAATGTTTTTTTATCTTGGCATCTTCGATTGCTGAACTTTTCTCTATGAAATTGGCGGAAAGGTTAATGGTGGTTAGAACGTTTTTAAATTCATGGCTCAAAGACCTGGTAAGTTCTGCCAAAGGCAGACTGGCAGCTATTTTTTTTAAACTTTCTTCGATTTGTTTTTTCTCTTTCTCAAGTTCATAAACTTTTTGTTTCAATGCTTTAATCTCTGTCCTTTTTTGATAACTGCTTATTGCCTTATGTAAAGCAGCTTCCAGTTCTTTTATGCTTACAGGCTTCAGCAGCATTGCGCTAATATTCAGGTTAAAAAATGATACCATTTCGTCTGCTTCAGGCCGGGCCGTAGTAAGTATCACAGAAGGCGAAGGTGAAATTTCAGCTATATGTTTGATTAAATCCTGAATATCGAAATTTCCCGCATTGGTATCTATAAGAGCTATCTGAAATTGTATTTTTTTGATAAATGATACTGACTCCCAGGGATTGTTGAAAGAATACACCGCATATCCTTTGTCCTCTAAAATACCTAAAAAAGCCTCCCGGACTAACTCATCGGGCTCCAGTAAAAAAATGGAGTAGTCTTTCATTTCAGCATTAAATCCAATGTTTCCATTCTGGTCTTCTGATTCTTTTTAAAAACCCCTCTCACAGCACTGGTAACTGTAGTAGCCCCGGGTTTCTTTACCCCCCGCATACTCATGCAAAGATGCTCTGCTTCTATAACAACCATACACCCCTGCGGCTTCAGCTTCTTCATTATTACATCTGCAATCTGCGTTGTCAATCTTTCCTGAACCTGCGGCCTTTTGGAAAAAGCTTCCACAACCCGGGCCAATTTGCTTAAGCCTGTAACTCTGTTTTCTTTGGGAATATTATTTAATTCTCGACAGTCATATTCCCAACT
>CAZLTA010000041.1:0-9088 GCA_964562345.1 uncultured Planctomycetia bacterium | reverse complement strand
CGAATGCTTCTCCTTCTTCCAGTCCGCAGTCTGGAATAAATCTTGTATCTGCATATTTTCACCTCCTAATGAGCTCACGATTTACGGAATGTAGTGTCCTGAGGAATTCGTAGAATTTCCAGGACTAATTCCTTGAAATCGCTTCGCGATTTCTAAGGGCCTGTAAATCGTATGAGCAAATTATCCCGCTGAGAGTGCTAAAATTATTTAAAGAATTTTAGCATATTTCTCGAAGCGGAAATACCAATACATTGATACAATCATTCCTCATTTTTAAACTGCTACCACCTCTTTTACTCCCGGAACCATTTCCTTTATTTTCTTTTCAATACCCTCTTTAAGAGTATATGTAGACATAGGACAACTTCCGCAGGCACCCTTCAATCTTACTTTAACAATTCCATCTTCTGTTACGTCTATAAGCTCCACATTGCCGCCTTCCATTTGAAGATAGGGCCTTACTTCTTCCAACGCTTTTTCAACTTGTTCTTTCATACTTAATCTCCTTGTGATTAAAAATTGTTTTCATTTCTCAGATTCGCAATCCGTCCGGCCATTAAAATTCCTTAAATGCCCCTTTCTTTGCCCCGCAAACAGGACAGTATTCAGGCGCTTCGCCTTCAACGGTATAGCCGCAGACAGGACAGATATAAACTTTCCCTAATTTTATATCCCTGTCTTTATCAACTTCTTCCTTCGCCCGGCTATACATTTGGGCATGAATCTTTTCTGCTTCTAAAGCGTAATGGGTTGATTTCTGAGCTTCTTTTTCATTCTGCAGTTTTGCTACCTCATTATAAGCCGGATACATCTCTTCAACCTCAAACGTTTCTCCAGCAATTGCAGAATCCAGATTGTCTGCTGTTTTACCGATACCGCTTAAGACTTTTAAATGATTTGACGCATGAACCTCCTCTGCATAAGCAATCGCTTTAAATAGTCTGGCGATATTACTTTTGCCTTCGCTCTCTGCGATTTCAGAAAATATTGAATACTTCATATGAGCCTGAGACTCGCCTGCAAATGCCGCCTGTAAATTCTGTTCGGTCATCTTGCGCATATTACACCTCCTAATGAGTTCACGATTTACGGTACGTAAATCGTAGAACGAATTATCCCCCCTTGATTTCTCCGAAATCAAACCAGGGGGGATACATTTCATTATCCCCCCTTGGGAGAATGAGCATAAGGCGTTAACCGTAATGAGGACACAACTTATATCACTCCGCTCTATCCCCCCTTCTTTTGTCCCAAAAGAATTCAGGGGGGATAATTCGGACTTACAACTTATATCACTCCGCTCCATAAGTTGTGTCCTCATTAATACCCCAAAAACTTCTCCGTTTTTATTTTTTCTTCCGCTACTCCCAATTCTTTAAGAACTTTAAAAAGAGCATCAACCATTTTAGGAGGGCCGAAGATAAAAAACACCCTGTCTAAAAATCTATCTTGATACTGCTTTAGAACGTCTGCATTTAACAAAGTAAATTTTATACTCTTATCCTGAGGCTCTTCAGCTGTAACAAAATAAATAACCTCTATATTCTCTTTCTCCCGCCATTCGTCCAACTGTTCCTTAAAAGCAATATCTCCTTCTCTCCTGTTGGAATAAAAAAGCACTGCATCAGTATTCAAATTTTTATCCGATATATGCTCTAACATTGAAATCACCGGAGTAATGCCCACCCCGCCTATAAGAAAACCTATTTTCCCATACTCTTCTTTATAAACACAATCTCCCAAAGGAAGCTTCAGTAAAACTTCGTCTCCTTCTTTCAACTCCATTAGCTTTTTGCAGAATGCGCTGTCAGAAATCCTTTTTGTAAACTCAACATAATCTCTGGCCGGAGAAGACGAGAAAGATAAGTAATGTTTCAAATCTTTATTTTCTTTATCCAATATCACTTCCATGAACTGCCCGGGGGAAAAGTTTATTTTTTCATCAATTTCAAACCTGAAACTTGCAACCGCATCAGTCCTTTTAATCTTTTCTTTTAAAACCGCCTTTATCTCATTCATAAAAATACCCTACCTAATATCCTGCGTTACTTTTTCTTTTAGTTTATCTATTAAATCATCCGCTATTTGCTCAACCTCTCTCAAATCTTCCTCTTGAACAGCTCTATTGACAGCTTTCTCAGCCACAATTTCAATGCCTGACGATGAAAGCAGAGACTTCGCTTCCTTAATAGCCGCCTCAAGCCAGCCGTAGGAAGAAATTAAAACAGCGTATTTTAAAGGCGGCTTGAGAGCTTTTACCAGAGAAATACCGTAAAGCGCCATCGGATGCATGGAGTTTAATACGGTAGGAGAGCCGAACACAATAGCTCTCGAATCTACAAGGTCGGCTGCAATATCGCCGATATCCGCATTAAGCAGGTTATGGCGCGCAACTTCAATGCCGTTGGATAAAAGCTTATCCGTTATAACGTCAATCATTTTCTCCGTGTTCTGCCACATAGTAACGTAGATTATAATCACCTTTTGTTTAGTCTCGGAATTCGTCCAGCTTCTGTAGAGACTTAAAATCCTATCCGGATTTTTATGCACAGGCCCATGGCTGGGACAGATTAAACTAATATTTAAACCTGAAATTTTCGAAAGCGCTTTTTTACCCATGATACTGAAAGGCATCATTATTTCGCCGTAATATCTTTTGGCATGAAATTCCAGATCTTTGAAATCATCGTCATAAAATCCGGAAGAGGTATGAAAGCCCATAAAATCACAGGTAAACAAAACATTCTCTTCCTTGAGATATGTAAACATGGTTTCGGGCCAATGCAGCATCGGAGCTTCAATGAATTTTAAGGTTTTATCCCCCAGTGAAATTTCCTCATTATCTTTAACTGCAATGATTCTTTCTTCGGGAACCCGGTAAAATTTCATTGCCATATCTTTACCTTTTACAGATGTAATAAGTTTCGCTTGAGGGCTTAATTTTAAAATGCAAGGAATGGAGCCGGCATGGTCAGGCTCGGCATGGTTCATAATAACATACGCGATTTCCTCAGGCTCCAAAACAGCTTTTATGTTTTTAATCCAGGCCTCTTCAAACCCGGGATTAACCGTGTCTATCAAAGCCGGTTTTTCTGCTTTAATTAAATAAGAATTATAGCTTGTCCCGTACGGCAGGGGAACTAAGGCATCAAACATTCTGCGGTTATAATCTTTAATTCCGACATAAAAAACATCTTTCAATAATTCTTTTCGCTCAGCCATTTTTACCTCCTCTATAAACTGCCTTTCAATGTTTGCTCTTCCATCTTCTCGATTTCTTCCTTCAATATATCCGGAAGCGCAAGAATACCCACATCCATAAAACCTCTGATAATAACCGACTGCGCCTGGGACTCCGTAAAACCGCGGGAGGCAAGATATTCTATCTCTTCTTTACTTATTTTCCCGATTGCTGCTTCATGCGACATCTCAACATCACGGTAATCTGTCTGGAGTTCCGGAACTGCATGAATAGTGCCTTTATCTGTTATAATCAGTCCCCGGCATTCCAGATGTGCTTTAATACCTTTTGCTTCCGCTTTAAAATGCCCGCGGGCAACAGCATGCCCTCCCAAGCTGACTGCACGGGCAACTATTTCAGCCGATGTATTTCCGGCTCTGAATATAACACGGGAGCCGATATCCTGAAACGAACCTGGATGGGTGAGTAGAAGAGAATTAAAACTGGCCCGGGAATTTTCTCCCTGAAGCACCGCAGTAGGATACATTACAATTTCTTTTACAGGCCTTAAGCAGATATAATTCGAAATAAAACTTGCACCTTCATCGACTAAAGCAATACTCAGCGGCTTAACGGAAATATCCTCGCGCCAGGAATGAATCATGGTAAAGTTTAAATACCCGCCTTTATGCACGAAGAATTCTGAGATTCCCAAATGGAATGCCTCATTTGCGGAACGGGATGCGGCGCAGCCCGTAATAAGATAGGCCTTTGCCCCTTCCTCAACTATTATAATGTTATGCACTTTCTGTTTAAAACCGGACTTTTTAAGAAATAAACATGATTGAATCGGGAGTTCCACAGTTTTACCTTTTTTAACTCTTATAAAATATCCGCCTTGAGTATCTGCAGGAAATTCCTTGTCGAGGGTTTTAAAAGCTCTGCCGTAATAATTTGAAACTTCAGGATATTTGGTAATAGCGTCCTGCACAGGCAATATCTCAATACCGTCTATAAGCGTATGACTGAAATGAATTTCGTTATCTGCCTGCAAAAAAGAAGCAGAGCGGGTTTTTTCCGTTTCATCCATCCCGGAAGAAGCGATATTTGCCCTGTCTTCTTTATCGAATTGCTCTAAAAGCTGCTTGGACATTTGCACTCCTTGCATTTTATGTATCCGTCATTTTTAATGCTTTCGAATATTTCACGAGGCTTACCATAACACCACATTCCACCGTCTATCATAACGCAGGCACGATTGGCATCGATGTAATCTAAGATATAACCTGTATGAGTGATAATGAGCGCTGAGGATTTGCTTTCTTTAAGATAGTTGTTTAACACTCTGCCCATATTCGATATATTTTCAACATCAACACCGGATTCCGGCTCATCCAATAAAAGCAAACGCGGTTTCTGCAGTAGTATCTGGAAAAGTTCGGAGCGTTTCATCTCGCCGCCTGAGAAATCCAAATTTATCTCTCTTTCCAAATGGCTCTCAAGCGATAACTCCCGAGCCAAAGAATTAATCCTGCCTTCGTCTTTAGTCAAAAACCCGGCAATCTGCGACAATCTTACCCCTCTTATCTTAGGAGGATGCTGGTACATAATACCAATGCCCATTTTAACCCTCTCATCAACAGACAGCTCGTTAAGTTTTTTATTATCAAACAAAATCTCACCGCTGCTAATCTGATAACCAGAAAAACCCATAATCGTTTTTATCAGGGTGCTTTTCCCGCTCCCGTTAGGGCCGAATAAAACAAGAATTTCCGAATCTTTAATAGAAAGATTAATTTTTTCTATAATCTTTTTTTCTCCGGCAGATACTGATAAATTTTTTACCTCAAACATAGCTATTCCTTTTTACATTTTTTACAGATACCATAAAAATAACCCTGGAAACTTTCAATTTTATGCCCGTTAATTTTGCCTTTTTTTAAAGTATCGCAGGGCTCAATATTTATGTCATAAATCTTCCCGCAAGTTCTGCACATAAAATGATGGTGACTATCCACTCTGATATCAAAAGTAGATTTCCCAAAATCTATTTTCATTTCCGATACAAGCTCTTCCTTTTTAAACAACTGCAGTATGGAATATACCGTAGCAAATGAAATCATCGGGTAATCATCTTTTACTTCCTTAAAAATCTCTTCGGCGGCAGCATGCCCCATCTTCTGAAGCGCATGATATACAGCCATCCTCTGATGTGTAACCCTTATCCCTTTTGAATTAAGTATCTTTAGACTTTCCATTTCAAACGATTATATAAAGATTTAAATGACTCGTCAAGAACAATTATCATATAATAATGATTGTTGTATTTACCTGCAGCTGGAACAGTCCCCTCCGCTGCAAGTGCTGCAGCTGGAACTATTTCTGCCTGAACCTCTAATCCCGAATAAAGCGGGTTGTTTCTCTGCTTCCTTCCCCCCGCAATAAGGACACTTTAATTCTTCCTGAATCCTTGTCATGCCCGCAAGATAATCGAATTTTTTAAAACAATTTCTGCAAAGATATGTATAAATCGGCATCACTCGCTTTTACCCATATAATTCAAACCTTATACTTCAACATCGCATCTATGCTCTTCCGGGCACCTGACATAATATCCGGTTCTAACGTTACCTCATACTGCATCTCTTCCAAAGCCCAGAGAACTTTTTCTAAACTAATCTTTTTCATATTGGGGCATAGTGCCAGTTCGGAAGCAGGATAGAATTTCTTATCCGGATTTTCCTTCTCCAATCTATAAAGCATACCTATCTCAGTCCCGATAATAAATTCTTTAGCTTCGCTTTTCCCTGCATATTTTAGTATCCCTCCGGTAGAAAGGGCTTCATCCGCCAGCTGAATTACTGCCGGACTGCATTCCGGATGTACTAAAACCCGCGCCTCAGGATGCAGTTGTTTCTGCCTGAGGATATCCTGTTCCAGTATCTTTACATGGCTGGGGCAATACCCGTCCCATAATATTAAATTCTTACCTGTTGCAGCCGCCGCATAATGCCCCAGATACTTATCAGGAACGAATATGATTTCTTTTTCATCTTTCAAAACATCACCGACCATCTCCACTGCATTGGCAGATGTGCAGCATAAATCAGACTCCGCCTTTACTTCAGCCGGGGTATTCACATAACAGACAACCTTTGCCCCTTTATGTTCTGCCTTCAAAGACCTCAACTGCTCTGCGGTAATCATATCAGCCATAGGGCAGCCGGCTTCCTTTTCAGGTATTATGACTTTTTTGTCAGGCGAGATAATCTTTGCCGTTTCTGCCATAAAGTAAACACCGCAAAAAACAATAAGGCACGCATCTGTCCGGGAAGCATGGATGCTCAAGCCCAAAGAGTCGCCCAAAAAATCAGCAATATCCTGAATCTCCGGGAGCTGGTAATTATGAACCAGAATTACGGCGTCTTTTTCTTTTTTAAGCTGTTTAATCCTCTCGGCAATATTCATCTCAATACCTCCTTAATTATACCTCCGCCTAATACAACATCTCCTTTATATAATACAACAGACTGTCCCGGAGTTACTGCACTCTGTGGATGTTCGAAAGATATTTTCAACTCGCCGTTGAGCTTTTTGAGCCTGCAAAGAGCTTCTTTATGAGTATATCTTATTTTTCCGAAAATGTCCCCTGATAAATCGGCATTCAATAAATTTATATCCTCCGCAATAAGCTCTTTTGACAGTAAATCTTTTTTTTCTCCCACTACTATTTGATTTTTCTCCGGGTCAATAGCCAGAACATAAAGAGGCGCCCTGAAACTTATGCCCAGGCCTTCTCTTTGCCCTATAGTATATAAAAACACACCCTTATGTTCGCCTAAAACATTACCGTCTAAATCTAAAATCGGGCCCGGCTTCATCGTGCCTATGTTTTCTTTAATAAACTTCCCATAATTCCTGCCGGGCACGAAACAAATATCCTGGCTTTGGAGTTTATCAGCAACAGACAGCCCTGCTTCCCGCGCAATCTGCCTGACTTCTTCTTTGGTATATTTACTCAAAGGGAAAATTATATTCTTTAAAAACTCATATTGAATAGTATATAAGAAATATGTCTGGTCTTTAACCTTATCCAGAGGTTTTTTTAAAAAATACCTCTCCTGCCCGTTCTTTTCAACAGATGCGTAATGGCCTGTAGCTAAATAATCGAATCCCATCCCAAGAGCTTTTTTAAGCAGGGCATCAAATTTTATATGCCGGTTACATTCTATGCAGGGATTGGGAGTCCGCCCTTTCAGATATTCAGAAATAAAATTTTCTATTACATCCTTCTGCAACTGATTGGAAAAATCCATTACGTAATGGCTGATTTCTAATTTATCACAGACTTTCTTTGCATCTTCTACTGCCCGGGTATCACAACAGCGCGGCCTTTCATCATCAATACCCTGAATGCCAAAACACATCGTAACCCCGATGACTTCATAGCCCTGTTTTTTTAAAAGATACGCAGAAACAGAGGAGTCCACGCCCCCGCTCATTGCAGCTAAAACCTTCTTCATCCTTTAGAAATCTTCTGGTAGTAATCATCAATCGCTGACTTTAAAGCCTGCTCTGCCAGCACTGAGCAATGCATCTTAATAGCAGGAAGCCCCCCTAAAGCTTCAGCTACCGCCCGGTTGGATATCTTCAATACTTCTTCTATCTTTTTGCCCTTAATTAATTCCGTAACCATTGAACTGGTGGCTATTGCCGCACCGCAGTTATGAACAACAAATCCTCTTATTAGATATGTATTGGGTTCTCCCAACACTTGAAAATTATAAACTTTGCCTCGATAAGATATCTTTTCAATTTTCTTAATCGGTATAAGAAAATAATTTTCTTTGTTATGAACAAATTGGTGTTTTCTCCTTAATTTAAAAGAAATAATATACTGAAAAGAATTCTTTAATTTCCGTCCTCCAATGAAACAATTAGTTTTATAAACTGGTCTAATAGAAGCAAAAATTCCTCCACGTCCAAGTATTTCCTGAATCTGAATTGCTAAGTTCTGTGAAACTGTAGTAATTCTATATGTTAAAGAATCCTTAAGTCTACGGCGATAAAAATCTCCATCTCCGGCAAGATAAGTTTCAACCATTTGCCATTGTTTTTCAAAAGGAAGCAGCATTATTTCTTTATTAACTGATTTAAAATGCGCTTTTTCTCCAGCCACTTTTGTTAAAAATCTAACTACTTTACGAGAACACAGATAAACCTCTGTCACATTATCTCTTATTCTTTTCTTTGCTTCTTTTTTATACAAATGGTAGATTAGTGTTTCTATCTCTTTTATAATTTTTGTTTCATTCTTATTTAACGCAAAAATAACTACACCACTCTGCGCAGAGATGTACCCTTCGGCTAAGTAATAACCTATCAAACGCATAAGTTTAGATGAATAAAATTCATTATCACGTACATCCTTATTTACTGTATATATAAGATAATCACCTGAATTAAGATCCTTTGCTTTAGCAAATTCAAATTGAGCAGACATTAACTTATCTTTATTTATACGCAGCCAATTGCATCTTTTATTACTTATTCTGGAGCCTTCTATTTTCGACCTTCTTAGAGACAGAATTGGATGCTCCGGGGTAACAAAAAATTCATTAAAAGGAGAAACAAAAGGACAAATCTTCAAAATTTGTCCTCTATAATTTCTGTTATAAGTTTTTACCACTTCTGTATTTTTTCTCCTGCCATTTAAAACTTTAGTACCCTTAATAACTGCAGAAATCTTCTCCCATTCTCCATTTGATAAAACTATCTTTTCATCAGGCGGAAGGCATCCGAACGTCTTAAATTTCGCATCCACAATAACATCATCCTTCACTTTGATATAAAGCTCCATCACATCTCCGCATACAGGATTACCTACATGGCCGACTCCATCAGGAT
>CAZLTA010000040.1:4700-9200 GCA_964562345.1 uncultured Planctomycetia bacterium | reverse complement strand
AAGTGAGATTTTTGTGGAAAAATATTTTAATAACTGTAAAATAATTGAATTATGAAAGAAGATATTAAAGACGAACTCTGGGAAGTTAGTTTTACCAACTTTGTCAACGGTTTGGGGCTGGAGTGTCTCGTGGCACTTGGGAAAATAGAAAATCCGCTTACAAAGAAGAAGGAGCCTAATTTTAAACAGGTGCGTTATATTATTGATACTCTGGATATGATTAAAGAAAAAACCAAGGGAAATTTGACCCCTGATGAAGACAAGTTCTTAGATGAGCTGGTGGTTTATCTTAAAATGTTATACGTGGAGACTCAGGGCAAGGCGCAGGATAAAGTTCAAGAGACAGCTAAGCAGAGTGAAACAAGCGAAAAGAAAGTAGAAAGCCGGGTTGAAACATCTGATAAAACTAAAGAAGCGAAGCAGAATGAAACAAGCGGAAAGAAAGTAGAAAGCCAGGTTGAAACATCTGATAAAACTCAAGAGACAGCAAAACAGAATGAAACAAGCGGGGAGGAAAAGGATGGATGAGGAACTGCTTAAGATATTAGCTTGTCCCAAATGCAAGGGCGATGTTGATTTAATTGACGGGAAAGGACTTTTATGCAGGGAATGTAAATTGTTATATCCGATTAAAGATGGTATCCCTGTTATGCTGATTGATGAGGCTATTGTCTATAGTGAGGAAAAAGATGGCTAAGATTCTTGTGATACACGGCCCCAATCTGGGTTTGCTGGGTGAAAGGAAGCCTGAGGTTTACGGCAGATACACATTAGATGATATCAACAGCGAATTAAAAAGTTTGGCAGAGCAGGCAGATATAGAGATTGATTTTTTCCAGTCTGATTCCGAGGGTGAAATAGTATCTAAAATCGGACAGGCTAAGGGCCAATACAATGTAATTATTATAAATCCCGCAGGTTATACCCATACCAGCGTTGCAATCAGAGATGCTGTTGAGGCAGCCGGTATTGATACAATCGAAGTGCACCTTTCCAATATTTACAGCAGAGAAGAGTTCAGAAATAAATCCCTCATTGTTCCTGTATGCGTGGGGCAGATCTCGGGATTCGGCAAGAACAGTTATGTCCTAGCATTTCAGGCAGCAGTTGAAATTATAAGTTCAGCCTCTGCTTAAAAAAATGTCTTTAAATCTTACCAGAGTCAATAAACTCCGCAGAGAAATGCCTGAGGCGGGTGCTGATTTTTCTCTTCTCGTAACTTATCAAAATTTATTTTACTTTTTAGGCTGTAATATAGAAGGTTTCTTATTAATTCCACAGGAAAGCAAGAGGTGTATTTTTATAACAGATGCCAGGTATAGTCTGGAGCTTCGGGGACTTGAGAATAAAAATCTTAAAACATATGTCTGCAGGAAAAATTACTTAGACGAACTGGCGGCAATATTCAGCCGCAGCAGACGCAGTAAAATAATTGCTTTAGAGCCCAGGCTGCCTTTAGGGGTATATTCTAAGCTCCGAAAAAAGCTGCAGCATATAAAATTCAAGCAGGTATCTTTAGCAGAAAGGATAAGAGAGGTTAAAGATAATCAGGAAATTGAAAACATAAAAGAAGCAGTAAAGATTACGAGAAAGACTTTACAGGCAATAAAGCCTTATCTTGTTTCGAAAACAGAGCTCAATATTCAGGCAATGCTGGATTTTAAATTCAGGAGGCTGGGCGCTTGCGGCTCCTCATTCCCGGCCATAGTTGCAGGCGGTGTGAGGTCTGCTTTTCCGCATGCTGCAGCAGGAGAAAATGCCGTCAGGAAAAAAGACGGTGTTCTTCTTATTGATTGCGGGGCAAAGTTTAACGGTTACTGTGCTGACTTGACACGGATGTATTTTTGGGATAGAATTCCAAAGGTAATCAAACAAGCTTTTTGGGTAATAAAAGAAGCACAGAGTTTGGCAGTTTCATTAGTTTCGGATGGTGCCGGGGTGAGCGGGCTCGTTCTTAAGGTAGAAAAATTTATTGAAGAAAACGGTTGCAAGAATAACATATTGCACGGGCTTGGACATGGAGTCGGTATTGATGTCCATGAGAGGCCGGCTTTAAGTAGGAATTCTGAAGAAGTTTTGAAAAAGGGAATGGTTATAACCATTGAGCCGGGATTGTATTTTCCCGGAATCGGCGGAGTAAGAATAGAGGATATGGTATTGGTTGAAAAAAATAAAGGGGTAATACTTTAAATGATTGGAGCAAATCAAATTAAGCCCGGTATAGTGATAAAATTAGAAAACAGGCTTTTTGCCGTAGTCAGTTTTATCCATACCAAACCCGGTAAAGGAGGAGCTTTTTTAAGATTAAAATTGAAGGATATCTCAACTGGCCAGGTTATGGAAAGAACTATTTCTACAAATGATAAAGTCGATAATGTTTATATGGAAGAAAAAAAATTAACATATTTGTATAAAGATAACAGCCATTTTAATTTTATGGATGATGAAACATATGAACAAACAGCTTTTACGGAAGATGAACTGGGAGATGTCAAATTTTTTCTTAAAGAGAATGACTATGTGTCTGTGACTATGCACGATGGTAAAATAATATCTTTAGCCAATAATATGTTTGTAGAACTTAAGATAATAGAAACGGAGCCTGGTTTTAAGGGCGATACTGTTAAGTCCGGGACAAAATCAGCAAAACTGGAAACAGGTGCGCTGATTCAAGTCCCTTTATTTATAAACACCGGCGATGTTATAAAAATTGATACCAGGACTAAAGAATATGTGGAGAGGGTATAATTATGGACTTGAAAAAGATTAAAGAGATTATTCAGCTGATGAATGAAGAAGACCTTGCTGAGATTGAGGTTGAAGAAGAAGGGAAGCGTATTAAACTGAGGAAACGCGAGGAAAATATTATCAGAGAAGTACCTGTAAACTCTCCCTCCGCTTTTTCTCCAGAATCGGAGAGAAGCAGTATTGAGGAAGGAATCAGCTATATTAACGCTCCTATGGTAGGCACGTTTTACAGGGCGCCGGCGCCGGATGCAGACCCTTTCATTGCAGTCGGAGATGTTGTCGAACAGGGCAAAACTGTCTGTATTATCGAAGCTATGAAATTGATGAACGAAATTAAGGCTGAAGTAAAGGGGAGAATAGTTGAAATATTGGTTGAAAACGGCGACCCTGTAGATTACGGCCAGCCTGTTTTTAAAATTGTGTTGAAAATTTAAGAGTGATGTTTGAAAAAATTCTCATTGCCAACAGAGGAGAGATTGCAGTCAGAGTGATACGCGCCTGTAAGGATATGGGTATCAAAACAGTGGCGGTTTATTCTGAGGCTGATGAAAGCTGTCTGCATGTTAAATTCGCAGATGAAGCGCTCTGTATCGGTCCTGCTCCTGCTAAACTCAGCTATCTCAATATTCCTGCCATAATAAGCGCCGCTGAAATTACTGATGTAGAGGCTATTCATCCCGGGTATGGTTTCTTAGCAGAAGATTATCATTTTGCCGAAATATGTAAAACATGCCAGATAGAATTTATCGGCCCCAGCCCTGAAAACCTAAAATTGATGGGAGATAAATTACAGGCCCGCCTTACGGCTAAGAAAGCAGGCGTTCCGATAATTCCCGGCAGTATTCATCCTGTAGAAAGTAAAGAAGAGGCATTAGAGGCTGCTAAAGAAGTGGGTTACCCTATAGTGATAAAGGCGGTAGGCGGCGGCGGAGGAAAGGGCATGAGAATCTGCCATAATGATGTGCGGCTTGTTTCGGCTTATATTACTGCGCAAAGAGAAGCTGAAGAAGCTTTTGGAAATAAGGCTTTATACATTGAGAAATTTATGCCCAATGTCAGGCATATAGAAATTCAGGTTATCGCAGATAAATACGGTAACGCTGTCCATCTGGGGGAGAGAGACTGCACTGTTCAAAGAAGGTTCCAGAAGCTTATTGAAGAAAGCCCTTCTCCTGTAATTAATTCCAAGATGAGGAAGAAATTGGGTGAAACTGCATTAAAATTAGTTAAGGCTATTAATTACCATAATGCCGGTACTGTAGAATTTATTCTGGATGAAAAAGGGAAATTCTACTTTTTGGAAATGAACACAAGGATTCAGGTAGAACATCCTGTGACAGAAATGGTGACAGGAGTAAATCTTTTGCAGGAACAGATTAAAAGTGCTTCGGGTGAAAAGCTTTCTTTGACACAGTCTGATATTAAAATAAAAGGCTGGGCATTGGAATGCCGTATAAACGCTGAGGACCCTTATAACGGGTTTTTGCCTTCCCCCGGGAAAGTAGAACATATCTATCTGCCGGGAGGCTACGGTGTCCGGGTTGATACTCATATTTATTCAGGATATATAATCCCTCCGTTTTATGATTCTTTGATTGCTAAAATCATTACTTACGGCAAGAACAGGGAGCAGGCAATAACTACGATGAAGCGTTCGTTGGATGAATTGCTGCTGATGCCGCTGAAAACAACCGCATCTTTCCTTAAAGAAATAGTTGCAGATAACAGGTTTTCTGAGGGGAATTATTTTAC
>CAZLTA010000040.1:0-4600 GCA_964562345.1 uncultured Planctomycetia bacterium | reverse complement strand
AAATGAGAATTGAGAATCTTAAATTGAATTATAGGAGGAGCTATGGAGTTTAATAAAAGCGAGTATGGTGAAATTAAAATACATAACGAAGTTATAATCGCTATTGTGCGCCGTGCTGCAATAGAAATTGACGGAGTTAAGAAAATTGCCAGCGGTTTTAAAAAAGGATTGCGTTTATTCTTAGGGCGCAGGAGATTCTCCAGAGGGGTTATTGTAGAGAAAACAAAAGACGGAGATGTTAAAATTACGGTTTCTCTTGTAGTTTTATTTGGGGTGAATATCCTTGATGTGGTTAATAAGGTTCAGGCAAACGTTAAAAAAATGCTTGAACAAATGACGGGTATCATACCTGTAGAGATTGATGTTGAGGTAGAAAAAGTGGTGCAGGAAAAAGATATGGAAAATGTTATAGAGGAAATCGAGTCTGTCAAAAATAAGGAGGGAGAATAAGATGAAATTTAGAGCCAAATTTGTACTTATGATTTTCGGGCTTCTTTATTTAACAGCAGGGGTTGTAATGATACTTTATTCTGCCGGTGTCGTAGGAGCAAAAGAGATGGGAATTATTGCAGATAAATTAAATGCGTTTATACCTCTGGATATTTTAACCGGTATTACAGGAGGAGTGTTAATAATTCTGGTTGTGTCACTCCTCAATTTTGTGTGGTCAGGAGTTGAAGCAGAGAGGAATATCGCTTTTAAAACTGAATACGGAGATGTATTGGTATCTCTTTCGGCCATTGAGGATTATATCCGGAAGCTTCTTAAGGAAGAACCTGATATAAAAGACCTCAGGACCAAGGTCAGCGTTAGGAAGAAAGGGCTTGTGGTTTTATTGAAAGCAGTAATGCTTTCAGAAACAAATATTCCTAATATAACGGAGAAGATTCAAAGCAATTTGAGGGTTAAGGTGCAGGAAATGCTGGGTATGGAAGAGCCGATTATTGTGAAGGTATATATATCAAAAATCGGAGAAAAGGAAAAAGAGAAAAAAAAGAAGGCAAAAGACATAAAAGAGATAGACCAGGATAAGCTTCCTCCCTATAGGGAATTTTAAACGTAATGAAAGGAGATTTCATATGGAGAAAATAGGAATTTTAACCGGCGGCGGAGATTGCCCGGGATTGAATCCTGTTATCAGGGCAATTGTAAGAAAGATGTTACGGAATAATTACGAAATTTTAGGTATTAAAAACGGCTGGAAAGGGATGCTCGAGAAGGATATCGTTAACCTGGATCTGAATGCTGTTTCAGGGATTTTACACAGAGGGGGTACTATCTTACATACTTCGCGTACCAACCCGTATGAAAAAGAAGAAGATGTTAAAAAAGTCGTTGCTAATTTTAAAGATTTAGGGCTAAAGGCTTTAATACCCATAGGAGGAGAAGATACTCTGGGAGTTGCTGCGAAATTATACCGGGATTTCAAGCTGCCTATTGTAGGGGTGCCCAAGACAATAGATAATGATATTTCAGGTACTGATTTTACTTTTGGTTTTGATACTGCGGTCAATGTTGCCATGGATTGTATTGACAGGCTGCATACGACTGCAGAGAGCCATGACAGAGTTATGGTTGTCGAGGTTATGGGCAGGCATGCCGGCTGGATTGCTTTATATGCCGGGCTTGCAGGCGGGGCAGATGCTATTTTAATACCCGAAAAACCTATTGATATAGATGAAGTATGCGGGTTAATCAGGAAAAGGCATTCCAGGGGGAAAAGTTTTAGTGTCGTAGTTGTAGCTGAAGGTGCCAGGTTTAAAGAAAGTTCAGATATTACTCAATCTCAGGAGCTTGATTCATTCGGGCATGTAAAATTAGGCGGTATCGGCCAGGCTTTAGCAGAAGCGATAGGAGATAAAACCGGATATGAAACCAGAGTGACTGTTCTGGGGCATATTCAAAGGGGAGGTTCTCCTACTGCATTTGACAGGGTGCTTGGTACGAGATACGGCATAAAGGCTGCAGAGCTTGTTATGGAGAATAAGTTTGGATGTGTTGTTGCTTTGCGTGGCAATGATATTGTTGAGATACCTATTGAGGAAATTCTGGGCAAAATAAAGACAGTTAACGATGAACTTTATAATATTGCAGCAACATTTTTTGGATAATGGAAAAAGTAATAAATAGTTATTTTGAAAAAAGCATTGCTGCAAAAAAAGAATTTTTAAAACAGCATACAGACAAGATAAAGCAGGCGGCGGAGAAACTGATATCTGTGTTTGAAAAAGGGGGTAAGGTTCTGGTTTTCGGCAATGGAGGCAGTGCTTCTGACAGCCAGCATATTGCAGCAGAATTTGTAGGCAGGTTCAGGAAGGAACGCAGGGCATTGCCTGTTATGGCATTAACTGTAAATACGTCCACTTTAACTGCTCTGGCGAATGATTATTCATACGAGGATGTTTTTTTAAAACAAATCGAAGCGTTTTTAAAACCGGAAGATTGTGTTCTGGCAATTTCTACAAGCGGAAACTCTGAGAATGTGATTAAAGCAGTTCAGTCGGCAAAAGCAAGAGGAGGTTTTGTCATTTCATTTACAGGCGGGGATGGGGGCCGGATTGTGAATATTTCGGATATAAGTTTTGTGGTGCCGTCAAATGAGACGTCTATAATTCAGGAAACCCATATTACGCTGGCACACCTGCTCTGTCTTTTAGTTGAAGAGAGGTTGAGTTAGCCTGAAGTTATCTTTTTCAAGATGAAGAAAGTAGAAACTATTGATTCTTTGCTGAAAATTTTAAAAAAACTTAAGTCAAAAGGTAAAACAGTAGGATTCACCAACGGCTGTTTTGATATTTTACATCCCGGGCATATTGCATATCTGGAAAATGCCGGGGAATACGCAGATATTCTCATTCTGGGGCTTAATTCTGATAAGTCTGTTAGAAAAATAAAAGGTAAATCACGGCCTTTGGTATCAGAAGAAGACAGGGCAAGAGTTGTCTCTGCTCTTGAGGCGGTTGATTATATCGTTATATTTGATGAAGAAACTCCTTATCAGTTGATTAAGGCTATTAAGCCGGACTATTTGTTTAAAGGTGCTGATTGGAAAGTGGATGATGTGGTTGGCAAGGATGTTGTGGAATCTTACGGCGGTTGTGTGAAGTCCATTCCGTATTTGAAAAAATACAGCACAACCAAATTGATAAGGAAGATATGGAAAAAAAGTGGCTGCGCATTATAGATGCTAATTATAACCGGGCTCGCGAAGGACTCAGAGTATGTGAGGATATTCTGCGTTTTATAGTGAATGAGGTTGATTCTGCGCTGGATTTAAAAAACACAAGAAGGTCTCTTGCCCGTGTGGTGAGTGTTTTTGATGTTAAAAAACTGCTTAATGCCCGGGATACGGAAGCTGATGGGGGTAAGTTTAAATTCAGCAATGAAAAAGCAAGAATATCATACCGGGATTTATTGAGGAGAAATTTTCAGCGTACCGCAGAATCTTTAAGAACTTTAGAAGAAATTTCACAGGTTTTAGATCCTGTGCTGAAGCCAAAATTCATGAAGCTGCGTTTTAAGATTTACAAAATAGAAAAAGATGTTCTGGCGGAGAAATGAATTTTTTAGAAGGAGTTAATGTTTATGCGGTTTCGGACACCGGTTTTAAGCATCTGGAATATTTCAGAGAACTTTTAGCGGCTGGTGCCGATGTGATTCAGTTAAGAGACAAAGAGTTATCTGATAGAGAGTTCTATCAACTGGCTTGTGAACTTAAAAAATTGTCCAGTGGTTATAAAAAGTTTTTCATTGTCAATGACCGGATAGATATAGCTGTTGCAGCAGATGCAGATGGTGTTCATGTGGGGATGAATGATTTGCCGGTTGATGCGGTAAGAGGTATAATTTCAGATAAGAAAATACTGGGTTGTACAGCCCATAATTTTAAAGAAGCAAAAGAGGCTGTAAGGATGGGTGCGGATTATATAAGCGTAGGTCCGATTTTTGAAACCGAAACCAAAAAAGGCCTAAAGCCGATTAAAATTGATGAAGCGGCATTGATTAAAGATAATATAAACCTGCCTCAGGTTGCTATTGGCGGCATAAAACTGGAAAATATTGAACAGGTAAAAAGTATGGGGTTTAAAAATGCTGCCATGATTAAGGCGCTGACATTTAGTCATAACAAAAGTGATTTAATTTCAAAAATCAGAAAGGGTTTAAGCAATGACATTGATAGAAAAGCTTAAAAAAGGCGACATACCGGAATACCTGCGCCGTATTGCGGATGATGAAGAAATTGCGCTGACTGCTTTAGTAGAGAAGGTTTTAAACGGCGAGGTTGTCGTACCGTACAATCCTATACATTCTCCCGATAGGCCTGCTGCAATAGGAAATGAGATGGCGGTTAAAATCAACGTCAATATAGGCACTTCTTCTGATAAGGCGGATATTTCTTTAGAGAAACAGAAGATTGATTTAGCGAATAAACTCGGTGCTGATGCAGTTATGGATTTGTCTGTCGGCGGTGATTTGCCTCAGGTGCGCAGAGCACTGATTGATAAATCCCGAATGCCGTTCGGGACGGTTCCTGTTTATGAAGCTGCGGTTTATGGAGCGCAGTCTAAAGGTAATGTTGCAGAACTTAAAGTAGACGATT
>CAZLTA010000039.1:7399-9366 GCA_964562345.1 uncultured Planctomycetia bacterium | reverse complement strand
TGTATCTCCATCATCACCCAGAAGAACAGATGTCCCGGCATCAATATCTATTTTACCGTTAACTGCTGTTACCGCTGTATCCTCATCTTGAGCTATATTTACAGCTGTTGTAGCTGTAAAGGTGATAGTAGAATCTCCTGATGCGATTACATCCGCATCAACTGATATAGTATTGTCTGATGTTGCCAAAATATTACCGGTTATTGCTGTCAGAGGAGAATTTATATCAATTGTAGCTATATCATTTGTTGTCTCCGCTATATCTGCCGTAAGAGTCACCCCTGTTCCAGCTGTTATTGCACCATTTACTGTAACTGTTGCACTTGTATTTTCACCCGCAACTATACTCTCACCATCTGCATCCAATGTTACACTTCCTGTTGTTGTGATAGGAGCTGAAACTGTTATAACAGCAGGTGTTCCACTAACAGCAGAAGTTGCATTGACGTCGATATTACCGCTCATATCTGCTGTTCCGCTGAATGTTGTTGCAGTACTATCTGTTACAGTAAGAGAAGCAAGATTGCTTATATTATCTAATTCAACATTGCCTACACCTGCATTTAAAGTAAGGTCGAAGTTGCCACTTAAGGTATTATCACCAGCAGCATTTACAAAATCTATGTTACCTGCAGTAGCTCCTGTAGTAATCAATACATCAGCACCAACTATTACATCAGTTGCATTAATGAATGATATAGCACCGCCTGCACCTTGTGTTCCAGTTCCAGCTAATGCACCGCCAACTGCTGTTAAATTACCGTTAAGAGTCGTATCACCAGTTGATGTAACAGTAATCGTACCTGCATTTCCACCATTTCCGTTTTCAGTACCATCAATTCCATGTGCTGCTCCACCACTCGTTGTGATTGCAGCTAAGTTAACATTGCCGTTATCTGCAGTTACTGCTACTGCTCCACCTATTCCACCTGCCATAGCTATATCATTACTAGTAAAGTCTTTACCAGCACTACCTGCGGTATTAACTGCTCCGCTAACAGTCACTGCACCTGCAACATCGGAATGTAATGTCAGCGCTCCACCAGCTACACCCGGAGTGTCATTAGCAGCAATTACTCCAGCGCTTGTATCTATTGTACTACCGAATGTGATTGCTCCATTTGTCGTAACATTAACTACTCCACCTGCAGTATCGGCTGCACCACTTGTATCAACTGCACCCTTAAACCATGTATATCCTGTACCTGCAGTTTGAGTTAAGCTTAATACCTCAACTGTACTGTCTGCGGTTGTATTTACTGCTGTATCTATAGTCACATTGCCTAATTCGTTATTAGCATCGAAACCTACTGTACTATCAAAATCTATATTACCGTCTGATTCTAAAGTCAGAGCTAATAAGCTTCCACCAGAAGAAGTCAAGGCACCAACGAAAGTGATTGTCCCATCAGCATTAATATCTAAGGCTGCTGTAGTCATATCCACTGGCGCATTAAACCTGACTATACCGTCATTTGTAGTTACTATATTTAAACCATCAAGCACTATTGAACCAGTTGTTAAATTGAGTCCTGCAGATGCGCTTGTAGTTACATTATCATGTAATGTTGTAATCCCTGTTCCAGCTATTTGAACAAGACTTGCTGCATCAACTGCAAAGTCTGCGACTACATTTGTAGCACTGTTTATAGTTGTTGCACCTAATGGAGTTGTACCGCCAACCCTAGCATCAAAATCTATATTACCTGTACCAGCAGTCAATGTTAATGCCTGATTACCATTTAATGTACTGGCAAATGTTATCGTACCTGCTGTTGCTCCTGTATTAATTGCTACATCAGCACCCAGAACAGTTGCACTGTTCATGTCTACTGTTCCACCTGCTCCCTGAGCACTTGCTCCAGCTCCTAATCCGCCTATTGTAGCTATATTACCGTTAAGTGTAGTATTAGTACTTGATGTAATAGCTATTGCTCCGCCTACTCCACCAACCGCATCCTCATTGC
>CAZLTA010000039.1:0-7299 GCA_964562345.1 uncultured Planctomycetia bacterium | reverse complement strand
GCCATGTGCTGTTGTCCCGTCTAATGTGCTGCCGAAGGTAACTGTACCTGCAGTAGCTCCTGTTGTTATAAGCATGTTAGCACCGAGGACTGTCGGGCTGTTTGATGTTATTGCTCCGCCTGCTCCTGTAGTACCACCAGATGCTACGCCACCTATTGCAGTCAATGCTCCATTTAATGTTGTTACTCCATCAGTTGATGTAACAGCTATTAGGCCTGCTGCTCCACCATTACCGGATGTTCCAGCTCCTGCTCCACCGGAAGTTGTGATTGCAGCTAAACTAACATCTCCGCTATCTGCTGTAACGTTTACTGCTCCACCAGCTGCACCATGCGTAGCTGGTGTATCAACATCAGTATCAAGAGCATCGCTACCAGAGGTATTAATTGCTCCATCAACAGTCACCGCCCCTGCTATATCTGAATGTAATGTTAATGCTCCACCAGCTTTACCTTCTGTATTCTCTACAGTAATTGTTCCACCGGAAGTATCTATTGTACTGCCAAATGTAATTGCTCCATCAACATCAATATTTACTACTCCACCTGCAGTATCATTAGCACCGCTGGTATTGACTGCACCCTTAAACCAGGTATCACCTGTAGCTGTGGTATTGGTAATGGAAGCTGCGGTAAATGCCCCTTCTGCAGTTACATTCCTGGCACTATTTATAGTTACAGCAGCTAAAGGTGTAACGCCACCGACTATACCGCCAAAACTTATATCGCCTGTACTGGCAGTCAATCCGAGAGTCTCGGATGCTGTTGTTCCATTTAATGTGCTGCCAAATGAAATTGTGCCAGGTCCTGTACCTGTACTTAAGACAACGCTTGAAGCCAAGGTTACCGGACCATCAAGAGTAATATCGCTAATTGTAGTAATATTGTCACTAAGAGAGATTGTACCTGTTGTTGTAGCAGATAAGCTTGTTAATGCAGTTGCAGCACCAATTGTACTACCAAAAGTTACATTGGCAGTACCTCCAGCAATAGTCAATGAATGAGGACCATCTATCGAATCAAAACTTACTGTTCCAGCAGTTGTATAAATTGAAACATCTTCATCAAGTACTGTAGATGCAACTCCGTCAAGAGTTAATGATGCACCAGAAAGCCTGATATCGCCACCCAATTTTGCTATACCAGTTGTATTAATATCAATAGTGCTCATTGGTCCACCAGCATCACCGAGATTTCCATCTATTGTAACAGTTCCAGCACCTGCATTGACTGTCCAGGTTCTGGCACCACCTGTTGAATCCATATTTCCATTTAAGGTCATAGCGCCGTCAGCGCCGTCAGCGCCTGCACCTGCTGTAGCACCTTGAGTATCAAATGTTGAATTAGCCCCCATTAGCATATCTGAATCTAAGGTAATTGCAGCACCGTCTCCGTCAGTTCCATTAGAACCAGCTCCTGCACCACCGGCTGCAGTTAAGAAGCCTCCCAGTGTTGTTTCACCAGCCGCTGTAATAGAAATTGCACCGGCATTTTCACCATCAGCTCCTGCTTCAGTTCCATCTAATGCACCACCTGCTCCGCCTGTAGTTGTAATTGAAGTTACTGAAATATCATCATTTGCAGTCAGTGTTACTGCTCCGCCTGAACCACCATCCCAACCTATATTGTTATTATCAAGATCATTACCAGCACTACCTATTGTTGATATTGTTGTTACTGTAATGTCATCTGCTGAATTTATTATAACTATGCCACCGGCACTACCTGCAGTATTTACAGCAGATGCACCACCGTTAGCTGTAATTGCACCGGTTGTTATATCTCCTGTTAATGAAGTTAAAGTTACACTACCGCCTACTGTATTTGCTGCACCAGTTGTAGTTATCCCTGCTGCTGAGATCGTCCCAGCAGTTGTAGTTAATCCTGTTAAGGATGTTCCGCTACCGACTGCGCCACCATATGTTGCTGTTCCATTATTTGCATTAGTAGTTAATGTATAGCCACCATCAACTGTAGAATTGAAACTTACACTTTCATTTGCGCTACCAACAATTGTATTAGCTACCAGAGTAACTGCACCAACAAACACAACATCACTGTTAGTACCTACTACTTCATTAGCTATGCTTGATGCTCCTGATATATTAACTCCGCCACCACCAGAAATCTTGGTGTCAGAGGATGTACCCATGGTTAAGGCACCGCCATTATTTATATCAACTACGCCAGTTCCAGTTGTAACAACTGTTCCAACATTACCTGCGGAACCTAAGAGTATTACATTTTCAGTAGTTAAATCTACTTCGCCATTAACACCTGTAATAGAGGCTGCATTAGATTGACCGATATTGATATCATTATCAGATGTTAAAGTAATTGTATTATTTCCTGTTGTTGATATATTTCCGTCTATTACTATATCTCCATCGGCATTGGCTAAAACTGTATTAAGCAGTATTGTTCCTGCTGCAATAGAATCAGCTGAACCAAGGGTTATATTGCTGCCACCTGCACCAGCATAAACAGTTACTGTACCTGGCATATCAACTGCTCCGTTAAATGTAACAGCGCTTGCACCAACTCCGCTAGCACCATTATCAACGGTTAGGCTTGTAAGATCTGTAATATTGTCAAATGTTACATTGCCTGTTCCGGCATCAATGCTTAAATCAAATCCACCGCTTAATGAGTTTGCTGCGGCATTAGAGAAACTTACATTACCAGCATTTGCACCGGTATCTATTACAACATCTGATCCTAACACAACATTTGTAGCACCTGTAAAGCTAACACCTGTTGTATCTATAGTTGTGATATTGCCAGAAAGTGTTGTTGTACCTGTACTAGATACTGTTAAAGCAGTATCTGCTCCTGCAGCTGTACCTAAAGCAGTACCCTGGCCCATAGCTCCTAAAGCTACATCTGTTGTATTAGCTACTATATTAATATCAAACGCTCCATCTACTGCACCACCGCTTAAATCAACTGTTCCACTCTCTGTATTTGTAAATGTTATATCGGCTGTAATATTAACATCTGTTGCCGAGGATAGATCAGCACCTTCATCTGTTGTAATAGCACCGCTAAGAGTCGTTGTGCCTGTCCCAACAGCTGAGATATCCAAGCTATTTACATCAACAGCAGCTAAAGTAACATCTGCGTTGATACCAGTTCCTGCAATAATTACTAAATCATAATCTCCTGTTATAGTTCCACCGCTTAAATCAATAGCAGTATTTGTAGAACGGTAGGTCGCATTATCTGTTAAGGTTATACCGCCTGTTAGACCATCTAAATCAATATCAGCTGCTGTAATGCTTCCGCCAAGACTGGCTGTACCTGTTGTATTTAAATCTAGCCCTGCAAGTGCAACAGATGAACCGACTGCTCCGCCAAGAGTAATAGTTCCGCCTCCAGTTGAGATAGCCAGAGTCTCATCAACATCTCCTGTTCCATCTATTGTACCGGTAATTGAAAAACTACCGTCAGCTCCATCAGCACCGCTACCTGCAGCATCCTTACCTTGGGTATTAAATATAAGAGTAGAACTCTCAGAAAGTACAAGATCTGTTTCTAATGTTATATTTGCACCATCTCCGCCATTTCCATTAGCATTTTCAGCACCACCAGTTGCTGTTAAATTACCGGAAAGTGTAGTCGTATCTGCCGTAAGTGATATAGCTCCGGCAGCACCGCCAACAACATCTCCGGTACCACCTGCAGCACCACCAGTAGTTATAATAGCACCACCAACTAAATCTGCACCAGAAGCTATAGTTACAGTTCCGGCAGCATTACCACCAGAATTATTCGCATCTGCACCACCAGTTGTTGTAATGGTTCCAACATAAGTAATATTCCCACCAGTTGAAGTTAATGATACATTGCCTCCAGCTTCATCGCCATCACCAGTTGTATCTATATTCTGAGCTGCAATAGATATACCAGATATAGTAGGAGCATTACCATTGCCATCTATATCTCCAGTTAAGACAACATCTCCATAAAGACTAGTTATATTCACATCTGCTGTTAAAGTTATAGCTCCTGTACCTAAAGTTATATCTTGCGTAGCATCAATGTTAGCGCCTAATGTTATTGCGCCTGTTATATTAGCTACCGTTATATATTCCGGATCTGTAGTACTTCCAATCCTAGGAAGTGTAACTGCAGCATTACCTGTTGCAATAGATATGCCTTGTTGTCCTGCAGTTGTTCCATCGATACCGCTGGCATTTCCAAAGTTAACTGCAGTGTTGGTTGTTAGGATTGAAACATCATCTCCCAATGTAACCTGACCGTATATACCTGACACATCTAATGTTGGTGAGGTTATATTACCATTTAAAGTCAATACTCCGGATGTACCGGCACCCTGTGCCTGAGTAAAAGGAGTAAGTGAAATAGATTGGCTTGAACCGACTGTTCCTATTGTTACAGCACCGCCATTGATAACATCCACTAAACCTGAATCAGCACTACTGGCATCTAAAGTAAGAGTTAAGCCAACTGAACCACCATCAATATTTCCTAATGTAATAGAACCTGCCATATCATCGTCTGCTGAAGTAGCAAGGTCTGTATCTATTGTTAAACTTGATCCTACTACAATTCCTCCTCCAGTAATACTTACATTACCAGATGTAGCACCATCATAACCATCTGTATATATACTTCCATTAAGTGTTGTACCTGTAGCACTGGTTATAGTTACTGTATCCAAACGATTAGCTGCTGTACCAATAGCTGCAGCTGTTACAGAACCTATAGTTGATGTTAAAGTTAAATCATCAGTTGCAGCAGTACGAGCAACTGTACTTCCTAAGTTAATATTCCCACCACTGCTTGTAATCGTACGCGGCGCACTGATTGTAATACCTCCAGATGCTGCTGATAAATCTACATCACCAGTTGCTGTAATATTACCGCTAAGTGTGGTTGTGCTGGTTGTATCAACTAAAATATTCTGCATGTTGACATTTGCACCAAGAGCACCTAAGGTTACGGCACCGCTGGTTGATTCAATATTCAAGTCAAAAGCACCATCTACTGCTGTACCGTTTACCAATATTGCTCCGGTTGTACTTGAAAGAGTTACGTTAGATGCTAAATCAACATTACTAGCTGCACTAAGGTCAATACCAGTAGTAGTAGTTGCAATGCTACCGCTTAAGGTGGTCTGGGCTGAACTTGACAATGTCAAACCTGTAAGCACATCACCACCCTGACCTACGTTATCTAAACTAATAGCACCGGCATTAGTAGTAATGGTTAAAGTAGAATTACTACCAGTATCAACTATTGGCGTACCACCAGTATCAAAAGCTGCAGCATTATTCTGTACTTCTATGGCTACTGTTGCTGCGCCAGCTGTAATATCCACTCTATTTACATTAGTTAAATCTATTGCATTATCAGTAGTTAAATTAGCTGCTATATTTAAGTCCCCGCCTACCTCGGTTGTAGTTAAGGTACCAAGGTCTTGGACACCGGCAAGGGTTACAGAACCAGCTGTATTAAGTGTCAATGTCCCTGTTGTAGTAAGTGCACCTAAGGTTACCTCATCACCTGCACTGGCATTTATAATCAAGTTAAGTGCTGCACCGGTAATTGTCTGGTTCAAGCTTATATTACCAGCAGCATCATCGCCATCTATAGTTATGCTCGCGCCTAAAGTAATATCTCCATTAGTTACATTAACTGCATCTGCGGTTATATTTCCGTTAAGTGTTATGGCTGCAGCACCTGTATTGGTTGTAGTTAAGGTTAAAGTATCTAAGCGGGTATTTGCACCTACTGTAGAAAGGGTAATTGCCTGAGCTTCTGCATCTATAGTAAGTGAATCTACACCAGCAGTAGTACCTTCAATAGCTGAATTAGCAAAGCTTACAGCAGCATCCTCTGTATATATAGTTACACCGCCACTTACGTAGGTTGAACCAGTCTGACCATCTACTGCTAAGGTACCTAATTCTACAGCTGATGTACCGACATCACCTTTTAATGTCAAGGTGCCTGCTGAGTTAATATCTAAAGTGCTGTCACTTCCAGTATCAGTTACAGTGTAGAGTGTTGTATCAGAACTTGCTGCACCGGTAATGGTTAAGTTATCACCAGCTGCCAATGTTAACGGGGTATTATCAAAAGTTAAATCACCTGCTGCATTATTTATATCAATAGTTACAGCAGAATCAACAGTAACTCCACCAGTTATACCGCTCATGGTTACGGCATCAGCATAAATACTGCCGTTAAGCGTAGTTGCTCCAGTACCTGAGACAGTCAAAGAAGCTAACTCATCCGCCTCAGTACCAACTGCATCTAAAGCAGTAGTTCCTGTGTTGGCATTGATTATCAAATTACTCTGGTTGGCTACATCATCAATAATAGCTGTTCCACCAGTAGTAAAGGTTGAGTCTGAAGCAACATTGATGGTTACTGTATCGCCGCTGCCGGTAAGCTCAACGTTTGTAGTAACATTTGCAAATGTAAGATTACCGCTAACTGTTAATGTTCCTTCAAGATTTAACTCATCTGCTAAGGTTGTTGTTAATGTTCCCAGAGTTGCAGTCCCGGTAGGTGTACCCAGGCTGATATCTGCAGTACCAGCATCAAGGGTCAGCGTACGGCCTGAACCAGTTATTGTACCGCCATCCAGTGCAATCGGACCATCAGCAGCTCCATTACTATCCAATGATACATTATCTGCTAATACTACTGTGGGTGCGCTTGTAAATACTATACCTGTGGCCGCACCTGTCTGAATAGTGCCATAAAGCGTAAGAGCACCGCCACCGTTAAGATTAACAGTTACTCCGCCAAGATTAGTTCCAGTACCTACATTATCTATATATACATCTCCACCTGCTGAGGTGGTTACAGTTAATGTATCGGTCGTGTCAGTTTCAGCATCCACCGCACCGCCCATTAATGAAATATCCCCGCTTGAACTTGTAAGTGTACGTACTCCATCTATGTCTACATCAGCGGCAGAGGATAAATCAATACCTCCGCTGGAAGTTGTAATATCACCATGTATATTAGTCTCACCAGTAGTTATAACTGTTAGTTTATTAAGGCTTGTACCTGTTCCAATTGCCTGCAGGCTAACCGCGCCATTGCCGGTTGAGATAATTAAATGGTTATCTATCGCATTATCGCTGTTTAAAGCCTGGTTTAGCGTTACGCTACCACCAGCACCATTAAGGTCACCACTAATAGTGCTATCTGCCGCCAGAGTAATAGGTTGAGCTATATCTATAACACCAGCAGCTTTAAGATTAGAATTCAGAGTCAAAGTGCCCAAAGTAGCTGTTCCATTTATATCGATACCACCAAG
>CAZLTA010000038.1:6503-9397 GCA_964562345.1 uncultured Planctomycetia bacterium | reverse complement strand
CCCTTCAGGCACAACGACAACAGCAGCATCATCAGGCACATTATTTCTGATATATTCCACTGCCTCCCAATATCTCAATGTTCCCTGCACAGGAAAACAAAAGATACTCCCCATATTTGTATTTATCTTTACATTCTTATGCGCGTAAACATAAGAAGAAATTCTCCAATAAGGACTTATCAAAAACAAAAAAAGACAGGCAAGTACAGACAGGAAAAAGTTCATAGGAAAATTATTAATCCGCAGCTTCCGCACAACATTCTTAATTATCCGGAAAAAAAATACGTAATAACATATGAGGCTTAAATCCAGCATATAAAATCCGTATCCATACGGCAAGGTTTTAAAAATAATTCTTGTAATAGTTAAAATAGATATGACAAACAATAGAAGGCAGGATATGTTTTTCTTAAAATCAGGCCCTGTGAATGTTTTAACAAAAAATACCCCTGCTCCTATTATAAGCAATAAAACCATGCATCTATATTGAAGAAAATTTATGGCCAATAGATTATAACCCAGCATAAAAGCAGCGGTTATAACTACCAGCCCTATTAAAGGAAGGGTAATATTAGACTCTTCCTTTTTATTCAGAAAAAAAGAAGAGACTGCAATACTCCCCGCACCTATAAGTAAAATAACTATCAGATGTAAAACAAATGACTTAACTATCAAAGAGATGTTAAAACCTATATTATTTAAGCCTATCATATTAGAAACAAACGCATCATTTTTAGTTATCCCGAATGTAACAAGCTCTATGATAGACCCTTTAAACCCCTCCAATGCCTGCATTTTAATTATAAATAAAATGTAGCATAATATGCTGATAAGGAGAGGCGCAATGAAATACAGATTAAACCGCCAGATTTTTTTCCTGGTTTTAAAAATAAATATTTCACCTATAAAAACAAAACCTGCCCAAACAGGGATTGACATATCAGGCCGGCATAAAAATGAGAGAATTAACGAAACACCCCATAACAGAAGATGCTTTCTTTTCTCAGAAACTATGAATTCCAGAAAAAAATATAAAGATGAGGCTGTAAACAGCATGAAAAATGTCGAAGCAAAACTGTAAGGAAGAATGAAATTAAAAATTCCGCCGCTGTAATGCCCGAAAGCAAACACAAACATAAATGTTACAATTACTAAAAAAGAAAATATTTCATTGAGAAAAAACCGGGATATTTTATAAAGAAGAGCGGTCATTAAAACTGTTACGGTTATACCCACGCCAACCAGAGATATAACAGAGACCCCGAATATTCTGTAAACAAAAGAGAGTAGATACGGGGGCAAAAAACCGTATTCATAAGCTAAATCCTTATATAGAACCCTGCCTTTCAAAACCTGCAAGGGCATCCACATCTCCCGGGGAGTATCTATAACAATATTGCCCCATTTCATCCAGCTTACATAAAGAAGATAAATAAAACAGATAACCGTACTGAAAAACAATATTCTGGGAAGATTTACCTCTTTATATTTCATTTGAATATCCAGACAATTTCAATACCGCGATAAAAACCTGCCTACTGTGTTGATAAAATAATCCACGTGTTCATTTTCTAAATCCTGATGAACACCGATATGTATTCCCTGCCTGCCGATAAATTCGGCATCTGGAAAATCCCCTGGTTTATGCCCTAAGAATGAAAAACCATCGCATTGAGTAGGCAGTGAGGAAAACAAGTCTCTTGTTTCAATACTTTCTCTCTCCAGAAAATCCACCAGATGATTCCTGCTAAAAGGAGCATCACCCGATACAACAACGGGAAAAGCATGAGGCCCTATTCTTTCATACGATTCTTCTTTGATAGTTGTTAAATAAGGCTTGAATTTTTCAAAGCTATTCATCATGGAAACTAAGTTCTTCCTTCTTTTTTCTATAATTTCATCAAAATGGACAAGACTTCCCAGCCCTACAGCCGCCTCCAGTTCATTCATCTTGGAAGAATAACCAATTCTTTCAAATATAAATCTGATGTCTCTGCCTCCCTCAAATCTTTGCGGACAATACCCTGAATTAATATTGAGAAGGCAGCTCCTGCATTTACATGCCCTGCCATGAGACCTTAAGGAACGCAGGATGGCAGCAAAATCCTCCCTGTTGGTAACAACAATCCCGCCTTCAATAGTCGTAACAATATGTGCTACATATAAACTATAGGCAGCCATATTAGATAATGTACCGACATTCTTTCCTTTATAAAGGGCCCCGTGCGCTTCTGCCGCATCTTCAATAACATAAAGATTATGTTTTTTAGCTATCTCATTAATTCTATCCATATCAGCAGGCTTGCCCATAAGATGAACAGGCATTATAGCAATGGTTCTATCTGTTATGACTGATTCAATAAGCTCAGCATTTATATTTAAAGTTTCTCTGTCTATATCAACAAATACGGGTTTAAAACCTGCTGCCAGCACTGAATTGCCTGTGGCCGCGAAAGATAAAGCAGGAATTATAACTTCATCGCCCCGCTGGGCACCAAAGTCATAAAGTACCGCTAAGGCTAAAGTATCGGCATCTGTGCCGCTGCTTAAAGCAACTGCCTCCTTCACCCCCAGAAGGTTTGCAAAACGTTCTTCAAACTCCCGCACATATTTACCGCAAGAGAGCCTGTTAGAATTTATAACTTCTGTTATTAACTTTTTGGATTCCTCTGTAATAGAAACGGTGCCGAAAGGTATTTTCATTTAAACATCTCATTCGCCAGATTATATCGTTTGGGGACCCCAATATCTATCAAAGGCCTTTCCGTTATATATCCATAAAACCGCTTGTTAACAATGCCGGGGAACAGCTGCTTCTCTAAAGAAAATTTCTTGCCCCCCGGAATTAGTGATAAGAGTTCTTTATTTAGAGCATAGATACCTGCATTTATAAA
>CAZLTA010000038.1:0-6403 GCA_964562345.1 uncultured Planctomycetia bacterium | reverse complement strand
GTTCCTAAAAGTTCTTTCTCTTCAGAAAAAACTATTTCTAATCTATTCTTCCGCCCGGAATAATACTTTTTTATAAAACCACTCCTATAACCTATACATAGCACAATTCTCTTAAAACCTAAATTATCGATATAGTCAATCAGAATATCCAGGAAAGGCATCCCGTTAATATCAATCATGGATTTAGGCCGGCCTTTAGCAATAGATTGAATACGCCTCCCCTTGCCTCCGCAAAGTATTAAAACATCAGTATTTGATGGAACATAAGAAATCATTTCGTATTCTGGTTCGTATAATAAATAATCTGGCTGCCTTCGTTTTCAAAAGAAAACCGAACATCTAATAGATTTTTCAACGACTCTTTCACCCGCTGCCTTTTATCAGGCGGCACAAATAATATCATAAAACCCCCGCCGCCTGCTCCTAAAAGCTTGCCTCCGACAGCACCTGAAGAGAGAGCGGAATTATAAATATTATCTATCGTAGAATTGGATATTTTACTGGAAAGGCTCTTCTTGAATTTCCAAACTTCATCGAGCAGCCGGCCGAATTCTAAAATATCTCTGTCTTCATTGAGAATTTTTATTGCCTCAGCTACCGTCTGCTGCATGAATGTAAGCTCCTTTTTTTTGCCGGGGATATTGTTGATTTGCTCTGCGGCAACTTCTGATGCAGTACGGGAAAGCCCCGTAAATACAAGCATCAAGTGGCTCTGAAGATACATAAGCCTTTCCTGCTTTAACGTAACAGGCTCTACCCTGAATTCGTCATTGGGGTTAAATACTATTTTGTTAAATCCTCCATATGCCACCGCAACCTGATCCTGGGAACCGACATTTTCTTTTAAGACATCCCTTTCTATATAAACAGCCTCTTTAGCTAATCTATGCTTGGAAACAATAAAACCTTTTAAGGCATACAGGGAATGAAGCAGTCCCACGACAAAGGATGAGCTGGAGCCTAAGCCCGAGCGCGCCGGCAAGTCGCCGTCATGGTGTATTTCGATTCCTCTTTCGATATTACAGAATTCCAACAGCGCTCTTGCTGCCGGATGCTGGATTTCGCTTATACATTTTACATTTTCTATTCTGGAATATACGATTCTGTGTTTATGTTTAAAAAAAGGCGGCAAGAAACGCAATGTAATATAACAATATTTATCAATGGTCGTAGATAATACTACGCCTTCATTTTCATTATACCAGGCCGGATAATCTGTCCCGCCGCCGAAAAAAGAAACCCTAAACGGTGTTCTACTGATAATCATAAGTTTTATTTAGGAGGTTATTTTACCATAATATGAAACAAGGGTATATTAGATTAAGTCGAATGTTGCTGATAAAATTGATAATAGCATTTTAAGCTACAGTTGCTTGAGCCACAGTCAAGCGCATATATAGATTATCTAAATTAATGAGTTGTTAGTCTTTGATTATCAACAAGTTATGAGAGATATATTTTGGTTGGGGATTTTTGCAGTGTCATTGTGGCTATTTTGTGGCTGTTTGAAAACTAAAAAATAAAAACTTAATTGTAAATATTCTGATTATATCAAATCAATGTTAAGGTTTTTGCAACGGACCTTTTTTGACGGTTTCTTTAAGAACTACTTCAAGCAATTCATTCTCCAAAATAATTGGAGAAATATGACAATCCATTCTTGAAGTATTCGCTGCTACTAATTCAACTATATATGGAAAATAAATTTTTGCAGCCAATATTTGAAAAAAACAATCCTTATAAAGCTGTTCATCGATAATGACTTTTCTAAATTCCATTCTTGTCTCAACAAGAACATTTATATCAAATATTTCGCTTTTAATTGCAAAATTGCAACCGATAATAATACCCTTGCCATCTTGTTTTCTGCCTCCCAGTCCCCAATTAACTGATATCTGTAAAGGCATATTAAAAAATATACCTTCTTCATCAGAATTTTCTTTTAACATACTTTTTGCTTTATCATAGTTAAAAGATATCTTTGAAAACCACACTTCTCTTTTCAAAAGATCTTCTATTTTTACAATATCGCTTTGTTTTTTATTGTCTTTACTATTATTCATTACTATACCCTGGTAGCATTTCCCTCTTATAAGAACCCGTATTATCCACTATTACTTTTTGAATATCACATCTATTGGTGTGATGAATATGTAACTCTACGGCAAATCTCTTAGTTAACAAATACAACAAATACTGGTTCAAACTTACATTCTCTCGTTGAGCGTTTTTAACTAAATCTGCATGTAATTTTTTAGGTATCCTAAGCAATATCTTTCCACTAAATTTCTTTTCTTCAGACGGTTCTGAAATAGGATAGCTCTCGTCTAATGCTACTTCTATCCAGCCCCTTTTAGCATCCATAATCATTTCATATGCTTCCTCAATACTATCTCCTTGAGAGATGCACCCTGGTAAATCTGGAATAGTAACTACAAAACCACCAGAATCCTCTTTTATTTGAATAGCATGAGGCATGTTTACATATTTCTCAACAAATTCCTCTTTACTATTCTTCATATTCCACCTCCATAATATCTAAAACTAATTTCACAAGATAGGGTTTCACTCTGCCATCGCTTTTCTTAACAATCGACACTATACCACATCCCTCTTTTTCAAAAATGTAGTGACTTGAACTTATTCTCTTAGGCTTCCATCCATACCATATTAAAATTTTACAAAGATCGCCAAATCTAACGTCTTTAGGGTTTCTAACTATCTTTTGAATTAGTTTCTCTTTCTTTGACATCAGAGCTTACTTCTCCCATTATGCCCGCTTGATTTTTTGCAAATAAGCTCATCACCCCTTGTAATTATAGCATCTATAATATTAAATTGCAAATTTTTTTGATTAATTTAGTAGGAAAGCACACCATATGATACTACATATACTATCATATAACAATCTTGTCAAGAGTTTTTTTAAAAAAATAGTATTTTATTTTTCCTACCACTATTGAGTCTAAACATACCACTTCTTGATTAGCAGTCAAGTGCGTTAGCAATACAGTGGATAAATTTTGGATGCTTTCACCTTAATTATACAAGAGTCACGAAAAATGTTTAGGATTACTTAGAACTATTACTCTCTTCTAATAATTTTCTCTTGAGAGGTATTTTAGTCATATTTACAATATGCTCCTTTGTTTCAATCCCAAACTTATTCTCAATCATTTCCAGATATTCCGGCCTGCTATGGTATCTGGTAAAAGCTCTGTCACGAAACTCCAGCACTTCTCTGGGAGTAAGATATTTTGTGCCTGAGGGGATACATTCATATCCATATAAAGCATAATTCCTCCAGCTTCTAGACTCTTCTCTATAAAGTTCGGTCCCGGGATAGGCAAACAGAGGATACATATTTACCCATTCAAAATTATATTTTGTTAAAAATTCATAAGTCTGGTTCATAGTCTGTAAGTTATCATTCCACAGTCCGACTATAACATCCGCACAAATATTAAGGCCTTCATCCTGCGTCATTCTGATAACTTCATCCGCACTGCGTTTGCAGCCCTTCTGTGTTTCCGCCAATATCTGCGGATTAGCCGATTCAAAACCGTAAGATATCCAGTTCATACCCACTTTTTTAAGCCTTCGGAGTAAATCCCTGCTGACGGTATCTACCCTGGCATAAGCCCACATGTTTAAATCATAGCCTTTATCCTGAAGCCTGTCGCAGAATTCCTTAATTCTCGCAGGATTTACTACAAAAAGTTCATCCAAAATTTTTAAATGTTTAACACCATAATTCTCTACCAGTACGCTTATTTCATTAATAACGCTTCCAATACTCCTGAAACGCTGAATACGTCTGCCATAGAGATTGTTGATGCAGCAGAAATTACATTGGAAAGGACAGCCAAAACTTGTCCAGATAATTGCATAAGGCGTTCTTTTGTTGACCTCGCCCAAACAATGCCAGTTATGCGCTCTATACCTAGAAGGGTTCATGGTTTCCCAGTCAACCATAGGAAGCATATCCAAATCTTCTATCAACTGAGCATCTTGATTCTGCCTGTAAACACCTTTTTCTAAATAAGAAAGCCCCGGAATGTGCTCTACCCCCTTGCCGCTGTGCAAAGTATGGAATAAATCTACTATTGCATGATACCCCTCGCCCCTGACTACAAAATCAGCTCCTGTTTCCCTCAATGTCCTTTCGGGCAGAACCGTAGGGTGAGCCCCCCAGATGAAATATTTAACGTTAGACTTTTTGCGATCGAGTTTTTTAAAAAAATCGACAACACCAGCCATAGTCATAGTGGATGAAGCCGGATTAGCCCCGGCACAGATAATCCCGCAAAGCAGAGGCTCTGTGCTCTCTATTTGTTTTATCAACGCCTCCATAGATATCCCGTCAACATCTGATTCAATCATAGAAACATCTATCCCTTTTGATTTTATATATGCAGACAGTAATCCCATTGGAATGTTGGGTGCAATTGCTGAGAAATCATCCGAGGTGCCAGCATAAAGTTCTTTCTTACAATTAACAGTCGCTAGTATTATTCTATCCTTCATTGATTACCGATTTATTATCCCGATACCATTTAAATGTTTTTTCTATTCCCTTTCTTAAACTTACCTTCGCTTTAAAACCCAAAATAGTTTCTGCTTTAGTTGTATCCACAAGCCTCACAGGTATTGTAGTGGGTTTAGAAGGGTCAAACCGAATATCTGCGTTTTTATAATAACCAACCTCAAGCATTATATTAAGCAGTTCTTTTATACTCACCCCCCCGCCTGAACCAATATTAAAAACATCGTACTCATCAACACGTTCCATAGCTAAAAGCATAGCTTGGATAAAATCGCCGGCATAAATCAAATCTCTGATGTCTTCTCCTGTACCCCAAACCTCAAGCGGATTCTGCCGTTCCAGAACCCTTCTTGTCAATGCCGCAAAAACATGTGAGGTCTCAAAATTAAAATCGTCATATTCGCCATAAATATTCGTAGGGCGCAAAACGATTGTTGTCATAGGATTTTTAACTTTTTGAGCATATATTTTACAAAGCACCTCCGTATATCTTTTCATCCATCCGACACAGAAATATTTTTCGTACGGATCGCCAATCATCATTTCTTCTTCTTTCACAGGTCTACTGCCCGTAGGCGGATAACCTGTCGAACTGCTCAACCATAAAAACTTTTCAACACCCGCCTGATAGGCAGCCTCTAAAAAATAAGCATTCATAACAACATTGGGCGTCAGATGAACAAGAGGTGTCTTTTCGATAACAGCTGCACCGGAGGTATTCGCAGCACAATGAAATATATAATCTATATCCTTAACGACTCCGACACAATCACCGAGTTTAGTCAAATCGCACTTTATATAATCAATTCTTTTATCCTTAATCACCGGCTCTTTCATATGCACAGTCGCCTTAATTAACGCTTCCTTTTCTAACAACCTGTTAATCAAGTTTGTTCCGATAAAACCTGCTCCGCCCGTAACAAGGATTTTTTTGTTTTTAAAAAACATCACGCCTCCGTATTAAAAATTCCTTTATAATCATCATTAATTCATAAAATCCGTTCTTAAGAGGTTTCATTTTCCTCACCCCCCCTATCCTCGCAGGTTCATCAGCCGGTATTTCCGCTATCTTTAATTTTTTCTTAACCGCCCTTAAGAGAATCTGTGTGCCCCAGGATGGAGTTAATGTGTCTATCCGAAGTTTATTGACGGCATCTTTTCTATAAGCACGGTACATAACTAAAACATCGCTGATTCTAGAACCGAATAAAAGATTTGCTAAAGCCGTAAACATCCTGTTGCCGAAAAAAGTTATTAAATCATCATCATAGCTTTTTGCCCCCTGATAATATCTTGACGCTATAACAATATCATAGCCTTTTTTTATCTGCGCAGCAAGTTCAGGAATTTTCTCGGGAATAGAATTGCCGTCGGGGCTAAACATAATAACTATATCTCCGGCAGCTTTTTCCATCGCTTCCTGAAAAGCAGCACCTGTACCTTTGCGCTGCTGGGTAAAGATAAAATATCCATTTTCTCTGGCATATTCAACCGTACCGTCATGCGAACCGCCGTCAACAATTATCAACTCATCATACCATTCCGCCTTAATCCGCGGCATAATAGAACGCATTCCGTCAATTTCATTAAGCGCAAAAATCACAATTGATGTTTTCATATCTAAAGAATGCTCCTGCCTTGAGCTCCATCTACAGGAATAGAAGCGCCATTGAGGAGGCTTGCTTGCTCAGAGCATATAAAAACAACAACTTGCGCAATTTCCTCGGGCTTACCGAAACGGCCCAGAGGAAGTTCCCTGTCAATAAATTCCTCAACCTGCTTAGGATTTTCCTTAAGCTCTTTTTCCCAACCTGTACCGGGTATCATAATAGCACCAGGGGCAATGCTGTTAAAAGT
>CAZLTA010000037.1:6315-9444 GCA_964562345.1 uncultured Planctomycetia bacterium | reverse complement strand
TACCACAAAGACTAATATCGAAGCTTGCTCTTTATTCTTATTTATTCCGCAAATAAAACGTGGCAACATAATAAGACTCTTCCTTTGACTTATCTGCTTCCTCTCCAATTCTAAGACGGAGTTCTACTGTTACTCTGTTCGAAGCCGATTCGACATTAAAAAAAACAGCATTTTTAGCAAAGAGTTCATCTTCAATTGACTTTCCGGGATTTGTATAATGCATCTCTCCGCTTATCTGGTTAAATGCATATATTACATTGCCATCTTCATTGCTAACTGTAAGTACGCCGCCTGCAAAATCTGCAGTCGTCGCTTTCTTGATATCCCTCCCCATCTGTTCAATTAAATACTGAGCATCATTTAAAACTGCTACCTGCTTGCTCGTGGAATGATAAAACTTCTCACCTATCAAGTTGTATGTTATTGCGGCGGTAAGAATAAATCCGACTATTGCAATGGCAACCATAAGTTCCATCAGGGTTACGGCAATTTTATTATTCTTAATAGATTCCTTCATAAATCGTTCCATCTGTTTCTATCCTATTGTCCTGATAAATCTTAATCCATGCAGACGAACCTATGCGTTTTGCAGTAATCGGGAATCCGGCAGGGTCTATTTCAAAAGTAAAATACTGCTTGAGTTCAACCATTGCTTCTTCTATATCCAATTCCTCGACATAGCTGGCGTATTTATCACTCTCCATATAATATCTAATCTGGGCAGAGCGGATTGTTTTTAAATAAGTAATAGCGTTTCTGCCGTGCTGGCGCTCTATCGCTTTAGTATACTGCATAATCGCCAAAACGCTTAAAATCGAGATTATTACTATAGCAGTCATAATCTCCAGCATAGTAAAACCGCGGGCATTAGAGAGGAACCGCTTCATCTTTTAAAAAATTATCCGCCTCAATTCTTCCTGATTAGGGCTGCGTTTAATAGCCTCGTCTCTGGAAATTAAGTTTTTGCGGTAAAGTACTACCAGAGACTGATTCATCGTAGCCATGCCTTCGCTTTTACCCATTTGAATTGTAGAATAAATCTGATGCAAAGTATTTTCACGAATCATGTTTTTAATAGCAGGAGTTGCTTTCATAAGCTCATAAGTAAGCACCCGTCCTTCACCGCTCCGCCGGGGCAGGAGCTGTTGAATAATCGCCCCTAAAAGCACTAAAGATAACTGCAGGCGCACTTGCTGCTGCTGATAGGCAGGGAAAACATCTATGATTCTGGCAATTGAATTGGCAGCGTCAACGGTATGCAGAGTCGCAAATATTAAATGCCCTGTTTCTGCCAGAGTCAATGCAGCCTGCATAGTTTCTAAATCCCTCATCTCGCCAATCATTACAACATCAGGGTCCTGCCTTACAACATGCCTTAAAGCATCGGCAAAAGAATGCGTATCGCGGCCCAGCTCCCTTTGATTGACAGTTGACTGCCTGTGTTTATGCAGATATTCAATGGGGTCCTCAATAGTTACAATATTGCACCCCCGGGTCTGGTTAATATATTCAATCATAGCGGCAAGAGTCGTGGATTTCCCGCAACCGGTCGGGCCGCAGACAAGGAAAAGACCTGAAGTCTTTTCGCAAAATTCCTTCAACGCAAGAGGCAAACCCAATGAATCCATCATGGGAACTTCGAAAGGTATAAACCTGATAGCGCACCCGACAGAACTTCTTTGATAAAACAGGTTTATTCTAAAACGTCCGACACCCTTGAGCCCGTAAGAAGTATCCAACTCTTTCTGGGCCCTGAAATAGCCTATCTGGGTATCTTCTAAAATAGAAAATGCAAGCTGTTCTGCTACTTCCGGCTCAAACAGGGCCTCATCTAACAAAACAAGCCTCCCGTCTATTCTAAGCTGAGGAGGCCTGCCTGCTGTAAGATGTAAATCCGTGGCATTTTTCTCAACCATAAGCCTCAGGTAATTATGCATTCTCTCTTTCACATCTGCTCCTTACTATGGATGGCTTACATTTCCTTCGGGGTCAATTGTATATTTATCTGCTGTTTCATTTTTACCAGTAGCCGTAGCCGTAAAATCATATTTGCCGTTGGTTTTGACTTCATAATTAAAATATTTATCTTCTATATCCAGATCCATATTGTTATTTATTGCTTCAAAATCTTCACAAGGCCAATACCTGTCATAGCTGGCGCGGTAAAATTTTTCGGCATTCATAATAATCTTGAGGTTGGAAACAGCGAGTTTTTCTCTACTTTTTTTAATTGTCTTTCTGAAAGCAGGGACCGCAAGCGTCGAAAGTATGGCTATAATAATAACCGTTACAAGAACTTCTATCATCGTGAAAGATTTTTTGTTATTAACCATTTTTTAGGGATAGGTGATATCCATTTTATTTGTACTAGCATCATAATCAACACTAATGCCATCCGCACGATTTTGACCATCGGCATGAATTTTATAACTATCCATACCCGAAGTATCAGGAATAGAGTATGTAAAGTTTGCATTGTTGACATCATTAGGATTGTCTATATCCATGTCATCCAACGTCGAAGTAAGAGTATTATATTCCTGATAGTACCTTGCCAAACCTCCTCTTATTGAACCAATTGCCGTTACTGCCTCTGAAGCAATAGCACGTTTGGCAGCCCTAAGATACTGCGGTATTGCAAATGTTGCTAAGATCGCAATGATGATTATCACAATCAAAATCTCCAGCATTGTAAAGCCCTTCTTCATCTTGACACCTCCTTATTGTTTGTTGGAAACATTTATTGTTTCTCCTAAATACTCAACTTTATAAGCATTGTCTTTTATATTATACACAACCCTGATGCCTTTTGCTATTGTAGAAATTCGCCCATCAGCTACGATTTCATATTTATCTATATTTGTTCCTACAATATTATACCTGAAATTGGCTCTTTCAGAATCATTTAAGCGGCTTATGCCTAATTCATCCAAATTAAGTGAAAATACCCCATTCTGGAGGTAATAGTTCGTTACAGCATCTCTTAACAGAAATATTGTCCGTATCGCCTCTGAAGCCGATGCTCTTTTGGTTGTCCTGATATATTGAGGGAGGATAAAGAACAATAATGCCGCCGATATTATCATAACAAATAAAGTTTCACGCAATGCCCAGCCTTTTTTCATTTTT
>CAZLTA010000037.1:0-6215 GCA_964562345.1 uncultured Planctomycetia bacterium | reverse complement strand
CGATATTATCATAACAAATAAAGTTTCACGCAATGCCCAGCCTTTTTTCATTTTTCTACATGTTAACCGCGGTTGCAAGACCGAAAATAGGCAGAAACATCCCGATTACGATTATTCCAATTACACCGCCTATTGTCAAGATAATTGCAGGCTCTATTATATAAGGAAGCCGCCCTATAATTGTTTCGACTTTTTCCTGATAATAATCCGCTAAATGCCCCAGCATAGCAGGAAGATTTCCGCTTTCTTCCCCGACTTTTATCATATTGGTTACGAAAGGAGGAAACTCTTTAGAAAAAACATCCAGCGTAGCGCCCAATGCAGCTCCTTCTTTCACCTTGTCTTTGGCCTGAATAATAATATTTTCATAAATTCCATTTGCGACGGCTTTAGCAACAACTTCCAGAGCATATAAAATAGGCACCCCGCTTTTAAGAAGCATTGCCAGGCCGCTGCTGAATCTATGCAGTATAACATTGAAAAACAAAGCATTAATAACAGGAACCCGGATTTTGAGATTGTCAAAGAAAATCCGACCCCTTTCTGTTGATTTGAATTTAATCAATAAAAACACGGAGGCAAAGACGAAAATTGCCAGTAAAGGCATCCATTTCTTTAAAACCATACTGGTATGGATTATAAGTTGAGTCAAAAGCGGCAGTTCGGCTCCGAAATAGCCGTATAGCTGCGCAAACGTAGGGATTACAAAGGTAATAAATACAACCAGTGCTCCTGTTGCAGCAAAAGAAAGCATGACCGGATAAATAAGGGCTGATAAAACTTTCCTCTGGAGTGATGCGGTAGATTCCATATATTCTGTAAGCTGAATCAGAACAAACGGGAGCTGTCCGCTTGTCTCACCTGTCGCTATCAGGTTTACCCAGAATTCAGAAAATATTTTGGGATGCTTCGCACAAGATTTGCTTAAAGATTCTCCTCCTTCGATATCTTTTGTGATCTTCTCAAGAGCTGTATGAAGAGATCTCACCTCAACCTGCTCCCTTATAATTTCGAGGCATCGAAGCAGGGGAACGCCGGCATCCAGAAGAGTCGCTAACTGCCGTGCCATGCTGGATAAATCGTCTAATTTTAATCTGGCCCGTAAACGCCTTTTCTGGGCTTTTTTCCTGACTCTAAATAAATCCTCAGTTTCTTTAATCGAAAGAACAACCAGTCCCCTTTCCTGAAGCAGGTTTACTGCCTTGCTTTTATCAAGCGCTTCCAAACTTCCTTTTTCAACATTCCCCTGAACAGTCCTGCCTTTATATATATAAGTTGCCACTTTCTACTCTTCTTTTACCAAAGTTACCCTGAGAACTTCCTCAACGCTGGTAATCCCGCTTTCGACTTTTCTTATGCCGCTGTCCCAGAGCGTAAAAGCCCCCTTTGCCTTGGCCAATGTTTTTACTTCCTGGGCAGAAGCCCTTCCGGTAATCAGATTCCTTATATCCGAATCCACAGGTATCAATTCATATATCGCCGCTCTTCCGATATATCCCGACCAGCGGCATTGTTCACAGCCCTTAGCTTTAAATATCAAATCTTTTTTAACCTTCAGATATTTAATAATATCTTTTGTAGGCTCATACGCTTCTTTGCAGGCCGGGCATAGTTTTCTTACCAATCGCTGTGCAGCAACAAGCAGTAATGAGGGGTTTAAAAGATAAGGCTCGATTCCTATATCCATCAACCTCGTGATTGCAGAAGAAGCATCGTTGGTATGTAATGTCGAAAACACCAGATGCCCGGTCAATGCGGCACGCACGCATATCTCGGCAGTCTCTAAATCCCTGACTTCTCCAACCAGGATAATATCGGGATCCTGCCTCAGGAACGACCGTAAAGAATTGGAAAAAGTAAGTCCAATCTGAGGTTTTACCTGAACCTGATTAATACCTTCCAATCTGTATTCTACAGGGTCTTCAACAGTAATAATATTTTTATCCGGGGTATTTATCTCATGTAAAGCCGCATAAAGCGTGGTTGTTTTCCCCGAACCTGTCGGGCCGGTAAGAAATATTGCGCCGTAAGGGCTATGAATTATTTCCCTGAAAACCTCAAGCTGATTGGACTCAAACCCCATCTGGGCTAAGTCTAAAGGAAGCTGAGTCCGGTCTAAAATCCTTAATACTACTTTTTCGCCGTATATAGTAGGAATCGTGGAAACCCTGAAATCAACCAGTTTATTTTCCAGTTTCATTACAAAACTGCCGTCCTGGGGCAGGCGTTTTTCGGCGATATCAAGCTTGGAAAGAATCTTTATCCGCGATACAATCGCAAGTTTTAAATGCGGTGCTGGAGGGGGTTTTTCCTGCAGAATACCGTCAATTCGATAACGCAGCCTTAACCTGGTTTCCAAAGATTCGATATGAATATCGCTGGCACCTTCTTCTATTGCCTGTCTCACAATAAGGTCAACCAGCTTTACAACCGGTGCTTCTTCTGCCTTTGCAATCAATCTGTCAAGGCTTAAGACCTCTTCCTCTCCGATTTCTTCTATGACAGCAGGTCTTTCCCCTTTGTCATACGACTTCGCTATAGCTTCTTTAAAAACATCCCTGGGCCCGTAAAATTCATCTATAGCCTGAATAACTTCCGCTTTGGTAGTAATAACAGAATTAATGTCACAGTTGGTTATTTTCCTCAAATTATCTATAGTAATGAAATCCAACGGGTCCACTACCGCAACAGACAAAGAATTGAATGTCCTTGAAATAGGCAGAACCATGTATTTTCTTGCTGCTTCCTCGGTAATTAATTTCTCTAAACTCTGGTCACGAGCAGGTTTTAACCCTCCGCTGGCGATGCTGATATAGGGCATACCGAGCTGTTTTCCAAGCGCTGCAGCAATCTCTTTTTCCGTAATAAACCCCATGGCAATAAGAACATCTCCTAATTTGCCGCCGCTTTTTCTTTGATACTCCATTGCCTGTTCAAAATCATCTTCTGTAATCAGGCCTTCTTTGATCAGTATCTCTCCCAGCTTTTCCCTGACTGCCATATCAGTTAAGCTCCTTCAATATTTTTTCTATTGCCTCTTCTTTATTGGCGCTTTCTGTAGAAGATTCTCTTTCCAGTGCAGAAGAAACCTGCGCTTTATTGTAATAAAAATCCTTTATAATATGGGGCGTAATAAATATTATCAGTTCTTTATCTTCTTTAAGTTCATAATTCCATCTAAATGGACGTCCCAAGAAAGGAATATCCCCTAAAACAGGGATCTTCCTTTTTTTAACCTCGTCATCATGTTTTATCAGCCCTCCCATAACCAGAGTATCGCCGTCTCTGACCCTGATTGTAGTCTTGGCAGACCGGGTATGAGGGTCAACATATGTTCCCGGAAAGAATATCGAATCTTTCGGTTCCGTGACTTCAGGCGCAACCGTAATAGTAACATACCCGTCTTTATTAATAACCGGCGTAACTACCAACTTCACGCCGGTCTCTATTCTTTCAGCTGAAGTATTTATTGTGTTTTGGATGTTAGTACTTTCGGTGGTAATACTGGCAACAGCAGTATTTGCCGTAATGTTGATCTCTGCGGTCTGATTATTTAAAGTCAAAATCCTCGGCCGGGCAAGAATTTTTGTTTTGGTATCGCGCTTAAGCAAATTCAATATCGCCGTAAGAGTACCTACAGATAGCGTACCTGACGTACCTTCTCCTGAGGTATCTAAATCATAAAAGGGAAACTGTGTGTTTTTAACAGCTCCCTTTCCTGTAAATGTAAGAAAACCGTCCTCTCCGAAATTAACACCGATTTGTTCCAGGTATACCGTATCAACCTCCAAAATCTCCGCTTCTATCATAACCTGCGGAGCCGGTTCATCCAATCTGGTAATGGTTTCTTCTATCATCGGAAATTGCGTTGGAATATCTGAAACTATTAAACTGTTGGTCCGCTTATCAGATGCAACTTTCCCGTATTCTGAAAGAACACCCTGAATAAAAGATGTGGTTGTTTTGGCCCCCTCAGGAGTAGTTTCTTCAACCTGCTTAGCCTGACCCATACCTTCAAACAATGTTTTTATCATATCTGGGTCTGCATAGTTCAACTGATAAATACGCGTAACAGTCTCAACGGCAGGGACATTCATCTGTTTAACCATTAAAATATTTGTTCCGGGAGACTGTTCATAGGTAAGGTGGCTGGATTTAAGAATTGTGTCCAAAGCATCTCCTACAGACACGTTTTCCATATAAAGGGTTACTTTTTTATCCTTTATTTTCTCGCCGGCTATGAAATTTAATCCTGACTGCATGGAGAAAGCTTTTAAAACGTCTTTTAAGCTGGCATCTTTAAAATCCAGAGAAATTCTTTTCTCAGGAGAAAGCTTTGCATTACCATCTGCAAAAGACAAAGGCAGATATATTGACAACAAACAACCTGCAATAATAATATTTCTAAAAAGGAGCTTCATTTGTTTACCTCCTTATTTGGGTTTTAAAATATATGTCTCTTCTTTATATTGTAACAAAACCCCTGTTTTATTTATTTCAATAATCTTTATTCCTAAAATCGACTCTCCGACACGGTAAACTTTATCATTGATTATTGCCAGAGGCAGGTCTCCGCCCCATATTACACCGGTTAAATGCAGCTTCCCAAGTTCCTGGGAGATAGCTGCCCGGGTTTTGCCAATCTCTGTTTTAGGAAGATAGGATTTAAAAGGGTCTCTTAATCCATTTCCTGTATATGTAAACTCCGCATATACTGTACTTATTCCTATAAACAGAACCAAAAATAATAAAATTAAATTTATCTTTCTTTTCATAACTTGGGGACAATTGTTGTTACTTTAACCTGCCAGCTTAAAAGAGCATTCCCGTCTCCTGCCGCTGCTTCCACTCTGCCTTTTTTACTTTCGCCTTGTATATATATAGGTTTGACACTCAAACTGTCTATTTGGAAATAATTTTCAGCATTATCCATATCGGCAACTGTTTCCCCCATCTGGCTGTATGAACCCTGGATTTCCAGCATTATCTGAAGCTTGTTATAAAAATTCTCTTTAACAATCGGGCGAGGCTGAATAGTAAGTATCTCCATTCCTTCCTTCTTCGTAATTGCTGTAACATTGGCCATCAACCATCCTAAATCAGAAGAGTGAGGAAATCTTTTAGTTAACTGCTGGAGTTCTGTTTCTAATTTTACTTTTTCACCATACAGCTTTATTGCTTTTTGTTTCTTCTCAATATCCGTTATCTTTCTTTCAATTATATCCATATTTTCCTTAAACACTAATTTGTAGAACAAACCCAATATTAAACCCAGCGCTATCGGGAAAATAATAAAATGAAATTTGCGATAAATGTTTCTTATTATCATTTTACAATCATTTGCATAGAGAATTTAACTACCTCAAAACCTTCCAGCTGTACTTTCCCCACATTGGTTATCTTGATATCTTCAAATATTCTTTTTGCCTCTTTTGATGTATTAATTTTCTCAAGCAGTTCATATATTAAATCCACTCCTTTATAAGTACCTTGATAGCCGTATCCTGTCAGAGACAACACAAGCTGGTTCTGCGGTGATTCATTTAATTCTAAAGATTCCAGCCATACCCCGGAAGTTAAATTCTGGGGTATAAAATTAAAAATGTCAGTAAATCTAACTCTGCTTTTTAAAATGCCGTTAAAAAACCGTATTTTATTCTCTATGCTTTTAATGTCATCCTTGATATTCTTTTCGCTGGAAATAGATACCGCAGGGGGAAGCTGTACGGTATATTCTATGTCTTTTATGGATTTCATTTGATATTTCAAATAAAAACCGGTCATCAAAGCCCCCAGTAAGAGCAAAACCAGGTCCTGGATCAATTCCCGGGGCATTAAATCTCTTAGGCTGAAACTGCTTTTCTCAAGCGCCTTGCCCCGGTAATCCGCAAAGAAATCTAAATCAATGTCATAACTGATAAGCTCTCTTAAGGCGGCTCCGGAAAGGCCCAGATGTTTTTTCAAAACTTCAGGCTGAGAACTACTGATTTTCCCTTCTAATGATGCAAGTTTAACATTTAGATTAAGCATATTCATCAGGCTTTCCCTGATTTCTTCGTTTGCAACTTCGCCGGTTAAAGTTATTTCGGCAATAGTCTGATGTGGAAATTCTTTAATCATATAATCAATAGTACGGTTGATTTCGAAAACAATTTTATTCAATACCTTAGCAGATGTTGTTTCCGGTACCGGCGATACGAGGAAATCACGGGCAA
>CAZLTA010000036.1:0-9455 GCA_964562345.1 uncultured Planctomycetia bacterium | reverse complement strand
GTGATGACTGCAATAGAAATTAAAGAGATTAAAGTAATCTTATGCAGATATTCCTTGATAAGCTCTTTATTTGCCCCGAGGAAGAAACCAAGCAATGCAAGAACCGAAACCCAAATTCCGGCCCCTAAAATTGTATATATAGAAAATACTATTATATTCATCTTTGCAAAACCAGCCGGCAAAGAGATGCATTGCCTTATTCCCGGAATCAGCCTTCCGTTAAACGTAGAAATATGTCCGTGCTTTTCAAAAAAAGATTCTAATTTCTCAAGTTTCTTAGGGGTAATAAAAAAAAACTTGCCATGTTTGATTAAAAAATCCCTCCCGTATTTTCTTGCTAAAAAATAGTTGAATAACGCCCCCAGATAACTTCCTCCTATGCCGAAAAATACGGCCAGGTAAATATTCATCTGGCCTTTGCTGGCTAAATACCCTGCCGGAATCATAACTACTTCGCTGGGAAAAGGGAAGAAACTGCTTTCAATAAACATCAGTATAAGAATGCCCCAATATCCTAAGCCGCCGATGCTTCTAACTAAAAAACTAATAAGTTCTTGCATATTCCCTTTTTAAAAGACGATAGAACAACCGCCTCTTTGACATCATGAATGTATTTTCAATACCCTGATAATGTTCTTGTTCAAAATCTCTAATTTGCTTTCCAATAAGTGAATAATAAAAGATACCGATAGCGCAACTCCTAAAGAACCAATAATATCCATTGGAAAATGAACTCCGCAGAATACGCGGGCTAATCCTACCATAAATCCGAATATTGACAAAATTAATCCTGTGATTCTTGTTTCCTTAAAATAAACGAGCATTAAAGCTATGGAAAGCGTAAAAGTAGTGTGTCCAGACGGGAAAGAAGCTTCTGGTGCGTGATAAACAAGTAATGTTCCTACAGGAATCATAAAAGGCCTGGGATGATAATAAAAAAAATATATCAGTAAATTAAATAACATCCCTAAGACAGCAGAATAACTGCCGTACAATGCAATATTTTTATATCTCTTTTCTTTTTTAAAACATAAATAAACCAGATATAGAATAAAAACGACCAATAAATATTTTGCTGTTATAACAGCAAAGCTGTCTAAAATATCATTTGCACCCGCAAAATTGTTAATATATTTAAAAATAGATATGTTTAATTTCTCAATCATTGGTAAAATATTAACTCTTTGACTTCCAGCCGTATTCAGGATTTTACATGAGTAAAACCAAATAGTCAAATTGCATTAAAAAAACAAAAATCCGATTTAACCGCAGTTATTAACCACAGTGCACCCGCCCCGCAGTTATTTATACTGCCGGGGAAACTCATTAATAAAAACTTAATCCTTGCGATTCGGATTTCGCACTCTTTCCCTGACTATCCCGTGAAATCTGTATCCCAAAAATCCAAAAGTCAAATTTGGTCGGGATGGGCGGATTTGAACCGCCGGCCTCTCGGTCCCGAACCGAGCACTCTGCCAAACTGAGCCACATCCCGGATAAAACAACATTTTTACTCCACCTTCACTAAAGCTGCGGCGGATTAATTTCAGCCAAAAAACTTATGCTCACCTTATTCCATAAGTTGAGGCTTCATTTAGTATTCTACTAACAATTTCTTAAAAGATAAAGCATTCTTAACAGCAAAACCATAACTATCATTATTAAAAAATGCAAATATTTTATTTATTTGATAATTATCCACCCAGCTTCTGACACGTTTAACCCATTCTTTTAACTCCTGAGCTGAATACTCAGAGCCATAAAGAATTTTGCCTCCATGAAACCTTAAATATAAATAATCCGCCGTAATCTCTTTCGAACCCGGCCAGGAAGGAGAATCTGCGAAGCAGAAACAGAAATTATACTTCTTCAGCATTGAAGACACTTTATTATTAAACCAGCCCGCATCCCGGAATTCAAAAGCATGCAAAAACTTTTTGGCTTTGCCTTTGTTTAATTCTTTAAGGAAACCGAACAATTTCGATTCATCGTATTTAAACCGGGCTGGAAACTGCCAGAGGATTAAGATTAGTTTTTCTTTCAGATTCGCAGCACGATCCATAAAAATTTTAAGGCTCGCCGCGCAATCATTCAATTTCTTCAAGTGGGTAATAACCCGCGGGCCTTTCACAACAAACCTGAAATCAGCCGGCGTTCTTTTATACCAGGATTTAAATACATCTTCATCTGGTGTTCTATAAAAAGTAACATTCAATTCCACGGCATTGAAATATTGCATATAATACTCAAACATCTGGCTATTTTTTAACCCCCGGGGGTAAAAAACTCCTTGCTTCCAATGTTCGTAACTGTATCCGCTGGTCCCAACATATAATTCAACACCTGACATTCTTTAAATAGTTACAAACATATTTACCGAGAAGGTCAAACTCAACATTGACTTTACTGTGTATCTTTAAATCCTTAAGGTTAGTTTCTAAAAGGGTATACGGGATAAGGCCGATAGCAATCATGTCATTTTTAACTTCCTGAATTGTGAGACTGACGCCGTTTAAAGATATAGAGCCTTTATTTACGACAAATGCCAGGTATTGAGACGGGATTTTTATAAAAACCTTACTACTCTCCCTTTTTTTCTCTATTCTGTAAACTTCCAAGACCGTATCAACATGCCCCGAAACCAAATACCCGGACAAAAGAGATTCAAGTTTTAAAGCCCGTTCCAGATTAACTCTTTCATTGATACGGCTGTATTTAAACTTCGTATTTTTATACGTTGCCTCCATAACATCAAAAAGAAGCGCTTCTTTTGCTTTCTTTTTCAATGTTAAACAGACTCCGTCAACGGATATGCTCTCGCCGCAGTCTGCTTTCTGGTAAATAAGCCTGCTTTTAACCTCCAATTCATAGCAATCGCTCTTTCTGCGCAAGCTCTTAACAACTGCGGCTTCTTCAACAATTCCGCTAAACATAATAAAGCTCTCCTTTAATCAAAAACGTATCTTTAAACTTTTCATATTTTATATTTTTTAACCTCGGGGCATTGGATATTTTAAACCCCACACCATTATACACCGGATAACCCCCGCCTAAAATAGTGCTGTTTATAAAAATATAAAGTTCATCTGTAAGTTTACTGTCTATAAAACTGCTTATCACCTTCGCTCCTCCTTCAACAAGAACATGGTAAATCCCTTCCTGATACAATTTGCGAAGCAGTTCTTTAAGATTAATTTTTCCATCATAAGAGTTAAGGCTTAAAATTTTAACGCCTTTTTCCTCCAGAGATTTCTTTTTTTTATCTCTGATGAGTTTTTTATCTGCTGCGATAAAAACTTTTCCGCCGTTTTTTTTGATAACATTGGCAGTCAGCGGTATTTTAAGGGCGGCATCAAGGATAATCCTTGCAGGCTGTGTTTTAAACAAAACTCCGTTTTTATTGCGTGCGGTAAGATAGGGATTATCTTTTAAAACTGTATTTATTCCTACAAGAACAGCTCCAGCTTTAGAGCGCAATTCTTTATGCGCGTATAAACGGGCGCTTTTTGAGCTTATCCATTTAGACTCGCCTCTGAAATCCGCAGCCTGCCATCCAGAGACTGGGCAGCTTTAACACTGACATAGGGCATTTTACTAACGATATGTTTAAAAAATACCCTGTTTAAATATGCCGCCTCTTTTTTTAAAACACCTTCTTTAACCTCTATGCCATGCTGTCTGAGAATTCTAATACCTTTGCCTGCATGAATCGGGTTGGGGTCGCGGACTGCTATTGCAACCTTCTTTATACCGGAGTCTATAATTTTTTCTACGCAGGGCGGGGTTCTGCCGTATGTAGAACAAGGCTCCAGATTTACATACAGCACTGTTTCAGTTAAACCGCCCCCGGCTCTGTTTATTGCAGCTGCCTCTGCATGAGGAGAACCTGCCTTTTTATGAAAACCGGAAGAAACAATTTTACCCTTCTTGACCAGAACCGCCCCGACCATAGGATTGGGCAAAGTTTTTCCTTCTGCTTTCACAGCAAGCTTAAGGCATTCCTGCATAAAATAGTTATCTTCGTGATTTTTCATCTCTATATTTTTTCAACTTATCAACCACATTATAAGGCACCCTTGTTTTGCCGAGTAAAACATTTGCTTTGGCGTCACCGTGATAATCAGAACCTCCCGTAACAACCAGATTATATTCTGAAGCAATAGCTGAATATTTATCCCGGATAGATTCATTGTGCTCAAAACGATAAACTTCTATCCCTTCAATACCCTGTTTAATAAGCTTAGGAACCAGATTATCATCTCCTAAAAGATACGGGTGCGCCAGGACCGAAACACCTCCTAAATCATTTATCATCGAAACAGCCTCTGACGGCGTTAAAGGTTCTTTTTTAACGCAACAGGGCTTACCGTCTCCGAGATAACGTGTAAATGCTTCTTTAACAGATGAAACATGGCCTTTTTGATAAAGCTCCTGAGCCAGATGAAGCCTCCCGATAGAAGCAGCGCTGTTTTTATTTATTAGATTATCGGAATTTATATTAATATCGAATTTTCTCAGTTTCTCAACCATCTGTGAGAATCTTATTCTTCTGACATCCCTCAATTGTTTCAGTTTCTTCAGGAACCAGTCTTTTTTATAATCAATAAAATATCCTAAAATATGGACTTCTATACCGCTGTAATCTGCTGTTAACTCAACACCGGGGATAACTTCGATATCCTGCTTTCCGCCTTCTAAAATACTTTCTTTGATTCCGCCGACAGCATCATGGTCTGTAATAGAAATGCATCCCAGATTAACTCTTTTAGCAAAATTTATAACTTCCGCAGGGCTAAAAGTACCGTCGGAGTAAATTGTATGAATATGTAAATCCGCATCAAGACTCATCTAAAAAACCCGATTTCTGAGGGCATTCAACACGCGCAATTTTATCCAAAACACCGTTTACAAACTTGCCTGAATTATTATCGCCGTATTTTTTAGCCAGTTCAATTGCCTCATCCAAGCTTACTTTAGGAGGGATATTATCGCAATACATCAATTCATAAGTTGCATAACGAATGATGTTCCTGTCAATAATAGCCATTCTATCCAAACCCCAATTTAAAACATGCTTTTTTATTACGCTATCAATGGTGTCAATATTTTCAAGCGTTTTCTGGATAAGTTTTTTGGCAAACTTAAGTACTTTTTTATCTTTTACTGTTTCAGAAACATGTTCTATTGCATCCTGATAGACATCGCCTGAGATATCTATTTGATAAAGCACCTTCAACGCTATTTCCCGTGCTTGAGTTCTCCTGCGCATCTATAACCTCACTTGTTAAAGAACACAAAACTAATTTTCAACACCCGCTTGATAATAAAATAACTTGCTTACTTTATTTTTTTATACAAATTAGCCATCTCAATTGCAGAAAGCGCAGCGACGCGGCCTTTATTGCCCTCTTTTGTACCTGCACGGTCAATAGCCTGTTCTAAAGTTTCAGAAGTAATAATGCCGAAACTTACAGGTATATCAAGCTCCATATTCATGCGCGCAATTCCTTTAGATACCTCTGAAGCCACGTATTCAAAATGCGGGGTATCCCCTCTGATAACCGCTCCCAGACATATCAAAGCATCATACTTTTTCTTCTTCCCCACCTGACGGACTAAACCAGGTATTTCAAAAGACCCCGGGCACCAGTAGGTGTCGATATCTTTTTCATCAGCCTCATGAGCGAGCAAAGTATCAATACATCCATGGAGAAGAGATGTTGTAATAAATTCATTGAATTTCGAAATAACAATCCCGAATTTCAAACCTTTTGCTATCAATGTCGCTTTTACATCCTTCATCTTTCCACCTCCTTAATGAGCAGTAAATTTCAGCCTCTCCAGAGGCTAAAAATTTTAGGCGTCAGCCGTCTGCGAATTATGAGCTCACGATTTACGAAACGCAGTGCTCGTAAATCGTAGAGCGAATTATCCCCTGCAGATTTCTCCGAAATCTATGCGCTGGGGATACATTTCATTATCCCCTGCAGATTTCTCCGAAATCTATGCGCTGGGGATACATTTCATTATCCCTTTGGTATAATGAACAATAAATCCCTACACATTATGTAAATTATGCCCGAGTTTTTTCTTCTTTGTTTCCAGATACTTTTTATTTGCAGGATTAGGCTTAACCTCAATAGGCACTCTTTCAACTACCTCAAGCCCATATCCTTCCAACCCAATTATCTTCCTGGGATTGTTAGTAAGCAACCTAATTTTTTTAACCCCCAAATCAACAAGAATCTGAGCTCCGATTCCATACTCCCGCAAATCCGCCTTATAACCCAGAGCCTCGTTTGCTTCAACCGTATCAAGCCCCTGGTCCTGAAGAGCATAAGCTTTCAGCTTCTCAACCAGGCCTATCCCTCTGCCTTCCTGATTCATATATAATATTACACCTCTGCCTTCCCCGGCTATCATCTCCATTGCGCGATGCAATTGCATCCCGCAATCACACCTCAAAGAATGGAAAATATCGCCTGTAAGACACTGGGAATGGACTCTGACTAAAACAGGCTCTTCGGAAATAGGAGGATCCTTTTCTTCATCCCCCATAACTAATGCAAGATGATAACCTTTATCTATTTTATCTTCATATAAATACAACCGGAATTTACCGGAAGAAGTCGGCATTTCAGTTTTTACTACCATATCTATCAGCCGCTCTCTTTTTCTCCTGTATTCTATTAAGTCTCTGATAGTGCAAATTTTTAGGTTATATTTTTTTGCCGCCTCAATCAACTCCGGAATCCGCGCCATAGTCCCGTCTTCATGCATAATTTCACAAATCACCCCTGCAGGATAAAGACCGCTCAACTTCATCATATCCACACATGCCTCAGTATGCCCTGCCCGGACTAATACCCCGCCTTCTCTTGCTCTAAGCGGAAAAACATGCCCGGGTTTGGTAAAATCATCCGAAGAAGATTCGGGATTAATAAGCGTATGTACTGTATGAGCTCTATCGTGGGCAGAAATTCCGGTTGTCGTCCCTTCTCTGGCATCCACAGAAATCGCCCAGGCAGTAGAATACTTATCTTCTGATTTTTCTAACATGGGCTTTAAATTCAATTCATCTAACCTTTTACCTTCCATAGGCACACAAATTAAGCCCCTGCCGTACTTGGCCATGAAGTTTATATCCTCCGGCTTTATGAAAGAGGCAGCTATAACCAGGTCGCCCTCATTCTCTCTGTCCTCGTCATCTACAACAATAACCATACGTCCCGATGAGAGGTCCTCTAAAATTTCCTCAATTGTATTAAATTTATATCTATCCATAATTCGTTATTAAAGGATTTTATGACAGAAACCAATTCCCGTCAAATCAATTAGTCATAAAGTGGTGTCAAAACCGAAGGAATATCCTAATGCCATGCATTGGGGCTTGCAGCAAAAACAAGAAAATTAACTTAAGGAATTACTCAAAACGAAAGGATATATTATCTCAAAAATAACCGGATTCTTTCTCTGCAGCTGTATCTAAACAATATTTAGCAATGGAACGTCCCAGCACAATTGCAAAAACTACCATTGATAAAAAGATAATCACAAACGCCTTAAAAGGAACTCTATCAGGGAAGACGAGTTTAAGTTTTGCCCTCTGCTCTGTTTTCTTATCCGGTTTGAGCCGCTTTAAAATCTCTTTTATGATTGCCTGAGGCGAAGCAAAATCTATATAGTCCTGTCCGTTAACATCAATATTTTTCAAGCTGCCTACACCTTTTAAATCGTTATATAAAAGCTGTATAAAGTTGGCAATAGAATTCTGAAACATAAGGGTTGAAGCATAATCGGTAAGAGAAAGCCCTGATAATTCCAACATTTTACCCAAAGCTGTATCTGCGAAATTGACATTCGAGCCAAACAGATATCTAATACTACCGTCAAGATCTCCCTGCATAATAAGCGCCTGGATTTCAGGACTATTATTCATTATTGCGGAAATGACATCATCAATAGCAGGATTACTCCCTAAATTTAAACCATATTCTGACACATAACCTGCAACTACTGCATAAACTGCAGGAGAAACAGCACCGGGAACTTGAGGTCCTGCTGTCAGCTTCACAGCCGCTGCCATCGGCGCAACAGAGACTGCTTGTTCAGTTAAAGTCCCAGTTCCATAATCCGATTTATTTTCTAAACCTGCATAATCTGAAGTTATGACTGCAGATGGTTCAGAACCTGATACTACCGGCAATCCTGATTTGCTTTCTACTCCTGAAACACTTAAAGTCCCGCCTACAGTACTTCCCTGAGGTGCAGGCAATCCTCCGTCATCTTCATACTGCGGCATTGTCGTGTCGAATCCTCCATTACGATACCCTCCCTCAACCATATATTCACCGAACTTAACTAAACGAGAGTCAAAATTATCTGTGGAAACCACACCGGACAAAGCCTGTGCAAATACTTTTTGCTCATTCCCGGACAAACCGCTCAATATTGTTGCTGTTGTTTCAAATGCCCGGGGTAATGCAGAAGGATTTCCGCTTCGGGCAATTTCTGACAAAACTGCCCCGGCGGCTCTTCCCAGACTTCCCCAAACTTCTGCCCTTGTTCCTTCATCCAAATTTTCAACATACCTACCCATAGCCTCTGCTATTTGGGTAATCTGTTTCTTGTTATCTAAATTATAAATACCCTGCATAGTATTAAATGCAGAATCAGCGGTACCAATTTGAAAACCTCCTTCTGCCCAATCTACTGTCTTCTGTAAATTGTACGAAGCATCAATTACAGGAGAATTACTTCCCTCAGACTTTTTACCCAATCTCTCAACTGTATCTTTAGAGCTTACCGCCTGTACTTCTAATGTTACTACAGCATGTTCGATCTCAGGAATATATATTCCAACTTGTCTTCTTAACCCTTTATCTATATTATACTCCACCATAAGACCATAGAGCGAGCGCAACACAGCAGTAACATCAGCCGGCGTATGGGCATTACCTGCTAAATCCAACAATTCATTTATCGCTTTCATCCCTGCTTCTGAATCGGGAGAAGCCGCATATACTGCGCCTAAAGCATTTCTCAATGTCTTTTTATCCTCAGAATTCAATGTTTCACCTAATACTCCTGATACTTTATTCACAACTTCTTCTATTTTTTTCTCAGCTTTTTCTAGAAGAACGTCAGACGCATTACTTACAATTACTGCTACTGTACTTCCAGCTACAGCTACCTTATTATTACCTTCCACACTGGGTGGCTCTCCTGCAACATTATCCAATACATCAATAATATCCGATAAACAAGTTATAAAATCTCCAATTGAACCTATCCCCTCTGCATTATTCCTTATATCTCTAAAACTTACGTAATAATTATCATTTTTATCTCTATCTGCCCATAAACTATCAAACTTATCTGATAAAACTACTAAAACTCTTGATTTAACAGCTTGAAAAGCTGCATCAGTTGGTAAATTTCTCATTGCTACTCTC